>NZ_JADMJX010000227.1 GCF_018780185.1 Rhizobacter sp. | reverse complement strand
CAGCGCAGAGCAGTCGGCCCTAGGCCGACCGACGAGCAGGGTCGCCTTTCTTTTGCCTACTTTTCTTTGGCGAAGCAAAGAACAAGTAGGTCGGCTGTCGGGACGACATCCCGACGCACCCGTTGGAAGTACGGAGAACGAACCATGCGAAGCAGGCACAAGGCTTCGATACCTCAGCTCGAACGGCTGGAGGTTCACCAACATTCTGGATTCCCGCCTCCGCGGGAATGACGGCGACGCGAACATGAGCAAACCCACCCACATCCTCGCCCTGGACCAAGGCACCTCCAGCTCAAGAAGCATCGTCTTCGACGCCCAGGGCCACATCGTCGCCATGGCGCAGCGCGAGTTCCGCCAGATCTACCCGCAACCCGGCTGGGTCGAACACGACCCGAAAGAGATCTGGCAATCGCAGCTGGCCACCGCCAAGGAGGCGCTGGCCAACGCCAACATCACGGCCAGGCAGATCGCCTCCATCGGCATCACCAACCAGCGCGAAACCACGGTGGTGTGGAACCGCCAAACCGGCGAGCCGATCTACAACGCCATCGTCTGGCAAGACCGCCGCGCCGAGCCCACCTGCGCTGCGCTGCGCGCACAAGGCCTGGAAGACACCTTCCGCCAGAAGACCGGGCTGATCCTCGACGCCTACTTCTCCGGCACCAAGCTGAAATGGATCCTCGACACCGTGCCCGGCGCACGCGCCGCCGCGGCGAAAGGCGAGCTCGCCTTCGGCACCGTCGACGCGTGGCTGATGTGGCACCTCACCGGCGGCCAGGTGCACGCCACCGACGTGAGCAACGCCTCGCGCACGCTGCTGCTCAATGTGCGCAAGAACGAGTGGGACGACGAGCTGCTGAAGGTGCTCGACATTCCGCGCGGGTTGCTGCCTGCCGTGCACCCGTCGAGCCACGTCTACGGCCACACCCAAGCCGATGTGCTTGGCGCCACCATCCCGATCGGCGGCATCGCGGGCGATCAGCAAAGCGCGCTCTTCGGCCAGGCCTGCTTCAAGGCGGGCCTCGCGAAAAACACCTACGGCACGGGCTGCTTCATGCTGATGCACACCGGCGCGCAGTTCCAGACCTCGACCAACGGCCTCATCACGACGAGTGCCGCACAACCGACCGCCACGCCCGAGTTCGCGCTCGAAGGCAGCGTCTTCATCGGCGGCGCCGTGGTGCAGTGGCTGCGAGACGGCCTGCATGCCATCAAGGCGAGCGGCGAGGTGCAGCAGCTCGCCGAGAGCGTGCCTGACTCGGGTGGTGTGATGTTCGTGCCGGCCTTCACCGGCCTCGGCGCGCCCTACTGGAAGGCCGATGCCCGCGGCGCCATCGTGGGACTGACACGCGGCACCACCGTGGCCCACATCGCGCGGGCCGCGCTGGAGAGCATCGCCTTCCAGAGCGCGGCCCTGTTGCAGGCGATGAGCCGCGATGCCGTCAACGCCGGCGGCTCACCGGTGGCCGAGCTGCGGGTGGATGGTGGCGCTTGCGTCAACAACCTGCTGATGCAGATCCAGGCCGACCTGCTGGGCATCCCGGTCGTGCGGCCCAAGGTGATCGAGACCACCGCGCTCGGCGCCGCTTACCTCGCGGGTCTGTCGTGCGGGGTGTACAGCAACCTCGACGAACTCAGCGCGCAATGGCAGGTCGACCGCACGTTCCGCCCGACCATGTCGCGCGCCCGTGCCGAGGAGTTGATGGCGCAGTGGGAGCACGCGGTGCGCAAGACCACGGCGGCTTGAGCGCGCGCGCCGCTTGCGCGCCCAGATCAGCACGCCCGTCACGCACAGCACCGCAATCACCACGCCCATCAGCGACATCAACACCCGCCCCGGGATGCCGATGATGCGGCCCGAGTGCAGCGGGAACAGGCTCTGCATCACGATGTCGCCAGCGCTGCCGGTGCCCGGCACGTTGTCGCCGATGAACGCACCGCTGCGCGAATCGAAGTAGAGCCAGGGGTTGCCCAGGCCGCCGTCGCCGTGGCTGTTGGCCACCGGGTAGAAGCCCACACCCATCACGCCAAACGCGGTAGAGGAAAACAGGCCCCCCGCCGGGTCGGCCCAGCCGCGGCGTTGCGCTTCGGCGCTGGCGAGAGCGATCAGCTGCTCGGGCGCGACGCGCGGCTCGATGGGCTGCTCGGGTGCGGTGGGGGCGCGGCTCGCAAAGGGCGAGGGCGACAGCTCGGAGAACCACGACACCACCGGGCGCATCACCTCGTCGCGCAGGTTCATGCCCACCGAGGTGATGGCGAGCATCAGCACCAGCAGGTACACCCACATGGCGCCCGAGCGGTGCAGGTCGAAGCTGAGCTTGTGGCCGCCGCTCTTCCAGCGAAACGCGAACGAACGGCGCCACGCCGCCCAGTTGGGGAACGAGATCCACAGCGCGATCAAGGTGTCGAACACCCAGGCGACGGCGATCAGGCCCATCAACCACATGCCGAACTCGATGCCGAAGCCTTCGGGGATGTGCATGCTGTAGTGCAGCTTGTACAAGAAAGGCAGCAGGTTTTCGCGCGTCAGCGAGACCTTGCCCCATTCGCGCCGGCCCTGCACCTCACCGCTCACGGGGTCGAGCGCGATCTGGTTGTAGCCGGGCTCGAAGAGCTTGCCGGTGGCCGGGTCCACGCGCGGGGAGACCGAGGCCACGAAGGTGTGGCCGGGTTCGATCTGCAGTGGCATGAAGGTGACACGCACACGCGGGTCGGCGGCTTCGATGCTGGCGGCCAGCACGAGCGGCGGCAGCGGCTCACCCGCGCTGCTGCGTGCCTGGTAGAGATGCGGATTCAACCACTCGTCGAGCTCGTGGTCCCACGAGATCACCGCGCCGGTGGCACCGGCGATGAAGAGAAACAACGCGGCGCTGAGACCGAACCAGCGATGAAGCAGTACAAGGGCAGCGCGCATGCCCGGCCTCACCGCAGGTAGGCCAGCGACAGCACGCGGCGCAGGCGGGCGGGTGACAGTCGGGTGGTCATGGTGGGCTCGTCTTGTTGTGCGGTGGTGTCAGTGGGTCCAGCTCACGCTGAGGTGGGCGCTGCGCGGCTCGCCGTAGTAGCCCTGGCTCCAGTACAGGCTGTTCACGTACTTCTCGTTGGTCACGTTGTTGAGGTTCAGGCGGGCGCTCCAGTGGTCGTTGAAGTCGTAGCGCGCCATCAGGTCGAGCAAGGCATACGCGGGTTGGCGGATCACCACGCCGCCGGCCTCGTCGCGGTGGGCGTCGTCACGCCAGCGCAGCGTGGCGCCGAGCTTCAGCGCGTCGAGCGCACGCCAGGTGGTGGCGAAGCTGAGCTGGCGGCGCGGCGTGAAGGTGCGAACGTCGGTGCCGCTCTCGTCCTTGATCGACAACTGCGTGTAGCCGCCCTGCACCTGAACGCGCGGCGTGAGTGCGCCCGACAGTTCCAGCTCGACGCCTTGCGAGCGGGTGTCCACGCCCTCGTAGATCTCGTTCACGCCTTCGGTGCGGCTCCAGGCGGCGAGGTTGTCCTGCTTCGACTTGAAGACCGCCACCGAGGCGTTGAGCCGCCCGCCCAGCCACTCGCCCTTGAGGCCCGCCTCGACGGCCCGGCCCTTGACGGGGGCCAGCGGTTGCAAGTCGGCCCCCAGCTCGCTCTGCGGCTTGAAGATGGCGGTGTGGCTGGCGTAGAGAGAGTAGTGCTCGCTGAGGTCGAACACGACGCCGAGGTAGGGCACGACCTGGTGCTCGTCGCGCGCGCGCGGGTCGCCGTAGCTGGTGCCTGAACTCTTGAGCCAGGTGGCGTTGGCGCCGACGATGAGCTTGAGCGGGTCGACCGGGTTCAGCCGTGTGGCGGCATAGAGGCTGTGCTGGCGGTCGCGGAAATCGCTGCCGTCGACGGGGGCGCCCCACACCGGCTCGGGGAAGTCGCCGTTCCAGGTGGCGAGGTCGGGCAGCGGGTCGCCGATGGGCCCGTAGGCCGATTGGTCGCGCAAGCTGGAGCGCGCGCTGCTCGCGCCGACGATCAGCTCGTGCTGCCGGCCCCCCAGGCTGTAGGGGCCGCTGGCCCGCAGGTCGAGCACGTCTTCGCGCTGGTCCAGGTCGTACAGCGAGGGCCAGGTGGCAAGCCCATTGCCGGTGCTGCGGTCGGGTGTGCCGTACACGTAGAAGAGCTTGCCGCGCGCGGTCACTTCGGTGTGCATGAAGCGCGTCGTCGCCTGCCAGCCGTTGCTGAAGTCGTGGCGCAGTTCGGCGTGGCTCACGTCGGTGTCGGTGTTCCAGGAGGTCCAATCCGGCGCCGTGCTGGTGGACACGTCGTAGTCGGTCGGCGTGCCGTCGCTGTAGAAGAGCGGCAAGGCGCCCCACATCGTGCCGCGGGGTCGGTTTTTCTGCTGGGTGTGGCCGACGGCGAGCGTGGTGTGTTCGCCGAGGTCGGCCTCCAGCACACCGTTGAACACGCTCTTGCGGTGGTGGTAGCGGTCGAGGTAGCTGTCGCGGTCTTGCGCGGCCACGACCAGCAGAGCGCGCAGGCTGCCCGAGGCGTTGAGGGGGCCGGACACTTCGGCGTCCACACGACGGTCGTTCCACGAGCCCAGGCTCAGCCCGGCCGAGGCACGCAGCTCGCGCGTGGGGCGCTTGCGCACGAAGTTGACCGCCGCCGAGGGGCTGCCGACACCGTTCATCAGGCCATTGGCCCCGCGCACCACGTCGACACGCTCGTAGACCGCGGTGTCCAGGTCGCCATGCCGCAGGCCATAGACCAGCGGCATGCCGATGCCGTCGACCTGGAAGTTGACGATGTCGAAACCACGCGCGGTGTAGTAGCTGCGGTCGGTCTCGATCTTCTCGACGCTGACACCGGTGGCCAGCGTGAGCGCGCGGTCGATGCTGTCGAGCTTGAAGTCGTCCATCAGCGTGCGCGTGAGCACCGACACCGACTGCGGCGTGTCGCGCAGCGTCTGGTTCAGCCCGGTGGCCGAAGTGCTCTTGCGCGCGCCATACGACTCGACCCCGGCGGTGGCGGCCTTCACCCGCACGGCGGGCAGGGTGGTCGCTTCGGGCGCCGACGCCGCCTCGGCAGGCGCGGCCACTTGCGCGTGGGCGCAGGCGGCACCGAAGGTGGCGAGCGCGAGCAGGGCCAGCGCATGGCGCCGGGGTTCCCTCGGGAGACAGTTTTTGTTGTGCATTGAAGTGAGTGACGTGCGTGAAGAAAAAGGGAGGAAGCGCAAGCTCAAGGCTCGCCCGCGCTGGCGGGCACCAGGGCCAGCAAGGCCCGCTTGAGGCCGGTGGCGCTCGGGCTCTCGACAAAGATGCAGCGCTTGCCGGTGCGCTTGCAGTGGTCTTTGACGCGCCAGTACGCGTCGTGGCTGATGCAGCCGGTCTGGCAGATCACCAGGTCGGCGGCGGCGAGCGTCGAGTCGAGCTTGGCGGGGCTGTCTTGCTCGCCGCCGTCGTGGTGCAGGAAGCGCCCGCCGGTGTGCTCGATCAGCTGCCGGTAGACCGGCACGCTGGCGGGGCGGCCACCCACGCAGAGCACGGCGCGGTCGTCGAGGCGGGTGATGGGCTCGGCGGGTGCGAGCTCGCTGGGGGCGATGTCGCGGCGCTGCAGCTCGGCGCTGAGCTCATCGCCGAGTTTGTCGTGCAGACGACGCTGGCGTTCGGCGTCTTGCTGGGCCTGCAACAGCGCGCGCTCCAGTTGGTGGATGCGCTCCACCTGGCGCTCGCCCTCACGCGCCAGCTCGAAGCGGCTCTTCAGCCCGGGGGCGGCGGCTTCGAGTGTCTGCAGGTCTTCGCGCAGTGCGGCGATGGTGGTGTCGCGGCCGATCAGCTGCGCACGCAGTTGCACGATCTGGCTTTGTTGCTGTTCGCTGCGCTGGCGGTGTTCGTCGGCCTGGCGCGCGCAACGCTGCTGCGCCGCGCCCAGCTCGCGGGCGAGCACCGCGTTTTCGTCGATCAGGTTCTCGAAGTGCTGCAGGTCGACACGGCGCGCCATGCCCACCTGGTGTTGCAGCATGTGCACTTCGCCCAGCACCTGGTGCTCCAGCGCGGGCGTGCAGCGTGCGTGCGTGAGCGTGGCCCAGAAGGCGCCGGCCAGATCCTTGCCTTGCGACGATTCGCGCCACCACGCCGCCAGCGCTTCGGTGGTCTTGGCCTGGGCGGCCTGGCGCAGCGCCAGCATGCAGCGGCGGTCGAGCTCGCGCTGCACCGCCTCGGCCACGGGCGTGCGCAGGCGGCACTCGGCGATCACGCCGCAGTGCAGCTCGTAGTCGTCGGCCACGGCGCGGCCGGCGAGCACCTTGTCGACCAGGCGGCGCAGCGCGGCGATCGGCATGCACACGCCGACGATGGGGCAGTGGGCGTGGCTGTCCAACTCCCACAGGCGGCGACGGCGTGAGCCGGTGGAAGGGGGTTTGACGCTCAGGAGCGTGGCCCCGGTGTCGGCGGCGGCGAGGCGCACCAGGGTTTCGAGCTGGTTGGGGTCGGGCTGACACATGGTGGGGCTCCCGTTCAATGCACCGGGGGTGCGTCGATCGACGAAGAGGGCTGCGGCGAGAGCAGCGAGGGGTCGGTCGCGATGCGCGCCTGCGCAAAATTCAGCATGCCCAGCAGCTCGCGAAATGCCGCCGGCTCGAAGCGCAGGCTCAGGTAGTGCAGCGTCACGGTGACCACGCCGCAGCCGCACATCGACACGTGGCCGACTTCGCTGTGAGCCAGTGGCAGGCTCGGGCCGTGGTGATCGGTCTCGGTGTGGTTCATGGTGTGGGCCTCGTGGTGGGGCCGTCAGTCGTGACGGCGGGTGACCAGGTCGCAGCGCAGGCGCTCCAGCGTGGCCAGCGGGATCAGGCGGCGAAACGCGTACTGGTCGTGTGCGCAGCCCAGCGTGGCGCTGGCGCCGGCGAGCAGCGCCACACGCAGCGGCGGCGGGAACTGGAAGCGCAGAAAGTGCACCGCCGAGGGCCGCGTGAGGTGGCGGTCGGGCAGGTCTTCGTTGGCCTGCGCAAACACGCGCGGGTGATGCGGCAGCTCGATGTAGAGCCGGTGCGCAGCCAGGTTGAGCAGGGGCAGCTCGCGAGCGCGCTCTTGCGCGTCGGGCAGCTCGATCAGGAGCGTGGCCTTCCAGTTGTTGCCGTCGGGCAGCAGGTGGGCGTAGGTGTCGGTCTCGTGCTGCAGGTTGGCGCCGGGTTCGGCACGCAGCACTTCCTGGATCTGGTGGTGCACCGTCAGTTCGTCTTCGAACTGCAGCCACATGCGCGGCCCGAGCGAGAGGCTGCGCTCACGCCGGTGGGCGATCAGGATTTGCCGGTGCTTTTGGTACGCGCGGGCGGGCGGCGCGGAGAGATGGGCCATGGTCCAGTCCGTCTTCTTGAAGGAAGCACGGCTGGCGGCAAGGCTGGCGTATGCGGGGGCCCTGGCAAAAACCAAGGGCCGACAAAGCGGCCCTGGGGTGTCAGGGTGAGGGGACTTTAATGCGAATAGTTCGCATTTGCAAGTTGCTTGTCCCCGTCACCGGGAAGGAGAAGTCGGTGCGGGCTGTCAGTCTTCGAGCTCGGCCTTGGCCATCTCGACGTCGAGTCGCTCCATCGCGTCCATCGGCACGCAGGCGGCGGCGTCGGCGTAAAGCTTCTCCGCTTCTTTCATCTTCTTGTCGCCTTCCAGCATGACCAGCCCGTTGGCGTACTCGACCATCGCGATCGCCGACGTCGGGTTGAGCTTGAGGGCGGCCTTGAAGTTGCTGAGGCCAGCGTCCTTGCTCGCGCCCTGGGTGCGGCCCAGCAGCGAGCCGACCTTGTCGATCACCTCGGCGTGAAACGCGCCCAGCGTGATGTGCGCATCGGCGTGTTTGGGCTGCAGCTTGATGGCCGTCTCCAACGCGGCCTTGACCTTGCTGCCCAGGCCTTGTGCCAGCGCCTTGGCCACGCTGATGCCCTGGCTGTAGCGGCCCAGCGAATAGGCGATCTGGTAGTGGGCGTTGGGGTTGTTGGGGTCTTCGGCGGCCTGCGCCTCGGCGCGGCTCGCCACCTCGAGGAAGAGCGCGAACTTGGTCTTCTCGCTCTTTTCCAGGTAGTTGGCGTAGATCGACTGCGCCTTGTTGGCCACCGTGATGCCCGCGCCGCCCGCCTTCAGCCCGGCCTCGGTGGCCTTCTGGAATTCGCCTGCATGGAACAGCGCCCAGGCGGCCAGCACCTTGTCGTCCTTCGGCAAAGGCTCGGCATCGCCGGCATGCAGCCGCGCCCATTTTTTCTTCAACGTGGCGGCGTCGTAGGTGTACTCGGCAGCGTCGTAGGGAAAGGCAGTCCACTTGGCCATGGTGTTGTCTCCGGTGGTGGGGGTCAGGGCTTCTGGTCGGTCTTTTGATAGTGGCCGACCAGGCCGAGCAGGTGCTCGCGCTGGCCGGGTTCGAGGTAAGGCAGCAGCAGGCTCAACACGTGAAAGGCGCCACGCAGCAGGGCCGCGCCGGCACTTTCGGGCTCCAGCGCATTGCGCGGGTCGCGCACGTATTCGTAGCTCAGCCAGTAGGTGAGCACCACCACCATCGCGGTGGCGGTCGGGTCGGCCTCGCGGGTGTTGATCTGGATGGCGTTGCCGCGCGACAGGCCGTCGAGCACCGCCTTCACGGCCAGCGATTTGTTCTTCAGCACCGCCTGGAAGTGGGTTTCCAGCGTGCGGTTCTTGCTGAGCAGGTCGTTGAGGTCGCGGTAGAGAAAACGGTAGCGCCAGATCAGCTCGAACAGCATGTGGAAGAAGAGCCACGCGTCTTCGACATTCCGCACGTCGTCGGCGGCATGCAGCAGCTGATTGAGCGCTTCTTCGTAGCGGCTGAAGAGCGAGTTGATCAGCTCGTCCTTGGCCGGGTAGTGGTAGTAGAGGTTGCCGGGGCTGATGTTGAGCTCGGCCGAGATCAGCGTGGTCGAGACATTGGGCTCGCCGAAGCGGTTGAACAGCTCCAGCGTCACTTCCAGAATGCGCTCGGCCGTGCGGCGCGGCTTCTTGGGGGGAGGGGCCATGCTTGTCTCGGATCCTTGGTCTTTGCCGGGGAATCTAGCACCAGACGCCCGTTTTGCCGCCAGCGAGAAAAGAGCCGCCTGCCTACAATCGCGCCCCTTATGGCCGCCATCTCGTTCCAGAACGTCAGCAAAACCTACTCTGCCGCCGGCCGCGAGGTGCGCGCCCTGGACGGTGTGAGCTTCGACATCCAGCCGGGCGAATTCTTCGGCCTGCTGGGTCCCAATGGCGCCGGCAAGACCACGCTGATCAGCATCTTGGCCGGCCTCACCCGAGCGACGGGCGGGCAGGTGCTGGTGCATGGCCACGACGTGGTCACCGACTACGCAGCAGCCCGCCGCCAGCTCGGCATCGTGCCGCAGGAGCTGGTGTTCGACCCGTTCTTCAGCGTGCGCGAGTCGCTGGTCATCCAGAGCGGCTACTTCGGTGTGCGCAACAACGGCGCCTGGATCGACGAGCTGCTCGCCGGCCTGGGCCTGGCCGACAAGGCCAACGCCAACATGCGCCAGCTCTCGGGCGGCATGAAACGCCGCGTGCTGGTGGCGCAGGCACTGGTGCACCGCCCTCCAGTGATCGTGCTCGACGAGCCGACGGCCGGGGTCGACGTGGAGCTGCGCCAGACGCTGTGGCAGTTTGTCGCCCGCCTCAACAAGCAAGGCCACACCGTGCTGCTGACCACCCACTACCTCGAAGAGGCCGAGGCGCTGTGCGGCCGCATCGCGATGCTCAAGCAAGGCCGCGTGGTGGCGCTGGACCGCACCTCGGCGCTCCTGGCCGGCACCGCGAGCACGATGATGCGCTTCAAGATGGATTCACCGTTGCCGCCCGCGCTGGCCGCGCAGTCACGCGTGACCGGCCGCATCGTGCAGGTGACGGCACACGATGCCGCCGAGGTCGAGCAGGTGCTCGCCACCTTGCGTGCCGCCGGCTGCCAGCCCGAAGACCTGGAGATTGGCCGCGCCGATCTGGAAGACGTGTTCCTTGAAATCATGCAGGGCCCCCCTGCGACGACAGACCAGCAAAAGGTGACTTCGTGATGGTGTCGCTGTCGGGGGCCCGCACCCTCATGTACAAGGAAATGCTGCGCTTCTGGAAAGTCAGCTTCCAGACCGTGGCTGCACCGGTGCTCACCGCCGTGCTGTATCTGCTGATCTTTGGCCACGTGCTCGAGGGGCGTGTCACCGTGTTTGGCGAGGTCGGCTACACCAGCTTCCTGATCCCGGGTCTCGTGATGATGAGCGTGCTGCAGAACGCGTTTGCCAACAGCAGCTCGTCGCTGATCCAGAGCAAGATCACCGGCAACCTGGTGTTCCTGCTGGTCACGCCGCTGAGCCACTGGGCCTGGTTCGTGGCCTATGTGGGGGCATCGGTGGTGCGCGGCGTCGTGGTCGGCCTCGGCGTGCTGCTCGTGACCGTGTGGTTCGCGCCGCCGCCGGTGGCCAACCCGCTGTGGATCGTCGTCTTCACGCTGTGCGGCGCCGCGATGATGGGCGCGCTGGGGCTGATCGCCGGCTTGTGGGCTGAAAAGTTCGACCAGATCGCCGCCTTCCAGAACTTCATCATCATGCCGATGACCTTTCTGTCGGGCGTGTTCTATTCGATCAAGTCACTGCCGCCGTTTTGGCAGACGGTGAGCCACCTGAACCCGTTCTTCTACATGGTCGATGGCTTTCGCCATGGCTTTTTCGGCGTGAGCGATGTGTCGCCATGGACGAGCTTGGCGGTGGTGGCAACGAGCCTCATCGTGGTGTGCGCCTTGTGCCTGAATCTGCTTCGAATCGGCTACAAGATCAGACACTGATCGATGACAGCCCCAAGGCCGTCGCGGGCGACGCCCGCCCCCCAAGGGGAGCAAGTCATCCTTGGGGCGGCCCGGTGGATGACTTGAGGCGATAATCCGCGACATCATGGCAGAGCCCACCCCCGCCGAAGTCGAGCGCTACATCGCGCAAGGCCTGGCCTGCGACCACCTGCAGGTCGAGGGCGATGGTCGCCATTTCTTCGCCACCATCGTGTCGGCCGAGTTCGAAGGCAAGAGCCGCGTGGTGCGCCACCAGCGGGTTTACCAGGCGCTGGGCGATAGAATGCGCGAGCAAATCCACGCCCTGTCCATGAAGACGCTGACCCCGGCCGAGTGGGCTGCAAGCCCGGCTCCGGCCTCCACCCACCACCACTGAAACCCGCCGCAGTGTTCACTGCGGCTGGCGGGCCTGCGCCAGCGGGTTCGGTTAGCCGGGGTGGTCATGGGGCAGCCAAGAAAGCTTTTAGCTCATGGACAAACTTCTGATTCGCGGCGGCCGCAGGCTCCAGGGTGAGGTCACGATCTCGGGCGCCAAGAACGCGGCGCTGCCCGAGCTGTGCGCTGCCTTGTTGACCGCCGAGCCGGTCACCTTGACCAACGTGCCGCGCCTGCAAGACGTGAATACCACGCTCAAGCTCCTGCGTATGCTGGGTGTGGCGGCCGAGCGTAATGAAGCCGACCCCGACACCGTGTCGATCAACGCCGCCAACGTCAGCTCGCGCGAGGCCACCTACGACCTGGTGAAGACGATGCGCGCTTCCATCCTGGTGCTGGGGCCGCTGCTGGCGCGTTTTGGCGACGCCAAGGTGTCGCTGCCCGGCGGCTGCGCCATCGGCTCGCGCCCGGTCGACCAGCACATCAAGGGCATGCTGGCGATGGGCGCCGAGATCACGGTCGAGCACGGCTACATCCATGCCCGCGCCAAGCGGCTGAAGGGCGCACGCATCACCACCGACATGGTCACGGTGACCGGCACCGAAAACCTGCTGATGGCCGCCACGCTCGCCGAAGGCGAGACGGTGCTGGAAAACGCCGCACAAGAGCCCGAGATCCCCGACCTGGCCGAGATGCTCATCGGCATGGGCGCCAGGATCGAAGGCCATGGCACCAGCAAGATCCGCATCCAGGGTGTCGAGCGCTTGCACGGTGTGGCGCACCGCATCGTGCCGGACCGCATCGAAGCGGGCACCTTCCTCTGCGCCGTGGCCGCCGCCGGGGGCGAGGTGGTGCTGCGCCGTGCGCGCGCCGATCACCTCGATGCAGTGATCGACAAGCTGCGCGATGCCGGCGTGACCATCGAGTCGGGCGCCGACTGGATCCGCGTCAAGAACGACAAGCGACTGAAGGCGGTGGGCTTTCGCACCAGCGAGTACCCGGCTTTCCCGACCGACATGCAGGCGCAGTTCATGGCGCTGAATTGCATCGCGCTCGGTACCGCGAAAGTGACCGAGACCATCTTCGAGAACCGCTTCATGCACGTGAACGAACTCGTGCGCTTGGGCGCGAAGATTGAGGTCGACGGCCACACGGCGGTGGTGCATGGCGTGGATCAGCTGTCGGGTGCGACCGTGATGGCCACCGACCTGCGCGCCTCGGCCAGCCTGGTGATTGCGGGCCTGGTGGCCGATGGCGAAACCGTCGTCGAACGCATCTACCACCTGGACCGCGGCTACGACCAGATGGAAACCAAGCTGCGCGGCATTGGCGCTGACATCGAAAGAATCAAATGATCACGCTCGCGTTGTCCAAGGGACGCATCTTCGAAGAGACCTTGCCGCTGCTGAAGGCCGCCGGCATCGAGGTGCTCGAAGACCCCGAAAAATCACGCAAGCTGATCATCGGTACCACCCGCCCCGATGTGCGCGTGGTGCTGGTGCGCGCCACCGACGTGCCGACCTACGTGCAATACGGCGGCGCCGACCTCGGCGTGGCCGGCAAGGACGTGCTGCTCGAACACGGCGGCCAGGGCCTGTACCAGCCGCTCGACCTGCGCATTGCCAAGTGCCGCATGAGCGTGGCCGTGCGCGACGACTTCGACTACGACAACGCGGTCAAGCAGGGCTCGCGCCTGCGCGTGGCCACCAAGTACACCAGCTGCGCGCGCGACCACTTCGCCGACAAGGGCGTGCATGTCGACGTGATCAAGCTCTACGGCTCGATGGAACTGGCGCCCTTGACCGGCCTGGCCGACGCCATCGTCGACCTGGTCTCCACCGGCAGCACGCTCAAGGCCAACCACCTGGTCGAGGTCGAGCACATCATGCAGATCTCGGCGCGCCTGGTGGTGAACCAGGCGGCGCTGAAAGTGAAGCGCGAAGCCATCCGCCAGATCATCGACGCGTTTGCGTCGGCCATCCCCGCCGAGTGACACCCCGAGTGATGCCATGACCGTCAACATCCGCCAACTCACGACCGCCTCTGCCGATTTCGACACCGAGTTCCAGCGCCTGCAGCACTGGTCGGCCGAGACCGACCATGCGATCGAGGAGCGGGTGGCGAGCATCCTCGACGACGTGCGCCTGCGTGGCGATGCCGCGGTGCTGGAGTACACCCAGCGCTTCGACGGCCTGGCCGCCGAGTCGGTGGCGGCGCTGGAGATCAGCCGAATCGACCTGCAAGACGCGCTCTCCGCCATCACCACCCAGCAGCGTGCGGCGCTCGAAGCGGCTGCCGAACGGGTGCGCGACTACCACCAGCGCCAGCTCGAAGCCTGCGGCCGTTCGTGGAGCTACCGCGACCATGACGGCACGCTGCTTGGCCAGAAGGTCACGCCGCTCGACCGCGTGGGCATCTACGTGCCGGGCGGCAAGGCCGCGTACCCGTCGAGCGTGCTGATGAGCGCCGTGCCGGCCAAGGTGGCGGGCGTTGGCGAGATCATCATGGTCGTACCCACGCCCCAGGGCGAGCGCAATGCGATGGTGCTGGCGGCAGCCTTCATCGCCGGGGTCGACCGTGTTTTCACCCTCGGCGGTGCGCAAGCCGTGGCCGCCTTGGCCTACGGCACGGCCACCGTGCCCGCCGTCGACAAGATCACCGGCCCCGGCAATGCCTATGTGGCCAGCGCCAAGCGGCGCGTGTTCGGCAAGGTCGGCATCGACATGATCGCCGGCCCGAGCGAGATCCTGGTGCTGGCCGATGGCAGCACGCCCGCCGACTGGGTGGCGATGGACTTGTTCAGCCAGGCCGAGCACGACGAGCTGGCGCAGAGCATTCTGCTGTGCCCCGATGTGGCCTACATCGCGCAAGTGAAAGCGTCGATCGACCGCTTGATCGATGGCATGCCACGCCGTGATGTGATCCGCGCGTCGCTCGAAGGCCGGGGTGCGCTGATCCACACCCGCTCGATGGAAGAAGCCTGTGCCATCAGCAACCGCATTGCGCCCGAGCATCTGGAAGTGAGCTCGAAAGACCCTCACCGCTGGGAGCCGTTGTTGAAGCACGCCGGCGCGATCTTCCTCGGCGCCTTCACCAGCGAAAGCCTGGGCGACTACTGCGCCGGGCCGAACCATGTGTTGCCGACTTCGGGCACCTGCCGCTTCTCGTCGCCGCTGGGGGTGTACGACTTCCAGAAGCGCAGCAGCCTGATCGAAGTGAGCGAAGCCGGCGCGCAGAAGCTGGGCGTGATTGCCGCCGAGTTGGCCTATGGCGAGGGCCTGCAGGCCCACGCCCAGGCCGCTGAGATGCGGCTCAAGCGGTAAGACGCCATGCCACGCACTGCACAGGACGTCATCCAGCGCTTCATCCGGCAGGACGTGCAGTCCATGCACGGCTACGCCATCCAGCCGAGCGCGGGCATGGTCAAGCTCGACGCGATGGAGAACCCGTTCACCTTGCCCGAGGCGCTGCGCCGTGAGCTGGGCCAGCGGCTGGGCGAGGTGGCGATCAACCGCTACCCCGGTGCCCGCATCGACGAGCTGCGTGCCGCCCTGGCCCGCCACGTGGGCCTGCCCGAAGGTTACGAGCTGATCCTCGGCAACGGTTCCGACGAGATCATCACCCTGCTCAGCATGGCCTGCGATGTGCCGGGCGCCACCGTGCTGGCGCCGGTGCCGGGCTTCGTGATGTACGACGTGTCGGCCCGCCTGCAAGGCCTGCGCTTCATCGGCGTGCCGCTCACGCCCGACTTCGAGCTGGACGAAGCCGCCATGCTGGCGGCGATGGCGCAGCACCAACCGGCCATCGTCTACATTGCGTACCCCAACAACCCGACGGCCAACCTGTTCGACGATGCGGTGATCGAGAGAATCATCCAGGCCGCGCCGGGCCTGGTGGTGATCGACGAGGCCTACCAGCCGTTTGCGTCGCGCAGCTACCTCGACCAGGTGACACGCCACGAGCACGTGTTGATCATGCGCACGCTCAGCAAGTTCGGCCTGGCCGGGGTGCGCCTGGGCTACCTGCTGGGGCCGAAGGCCTTGGTCGATCAGGTCGACAAGGTGCGCCCGCCCTATAACGTGAGCGTGCTCAACGCCGAGGCGGCGTTGTTCGCGCTGGAGCACCACGACGAGTTTGCACGCCAGGCCACGGTGTTGCGCAGCGAGCGCACACGCCTCATCGCGGCATTGGCCGCCATGCCGGGTGTGACGCCGTATCCGAGCGAAGCCAACATGGTGCTCACGCGGGTGCCGGACGCTGCGGCGCTGTTCGAGGCGCTGAAGCGGCGCAAGGTGCTGGTGAAGAACGTCTCCAAACTGCACCCCTTGCTGGCAAACTGCTTGCGCCTGACCGTGGGCACTCCAGACGAGAACGATTTGATGATCGATGCTTTGAAAGCGAGCCTGTCATGACCGACCGCAAGGCGGACGTCACCCGCAACACCAACGAAACGCAAATCCGCGTGGCCATCAACCTCGATGGCACGGGCGTGGCCAAGCTCGCCACCGGCATCGGCTTCTTCGACCACATGCTCGACCAGATTGCCCGCCACGGCCTGATCGACATCGAGATCGACGCCAAGGGCGACCTGCACATCGACGGCCACCACACCGTCGAAGACGTTGGCATCACCCTCGGCCAGGCGATGGCGCAGGCGGTGGGCGACAAGAAGGGCTTGCGTCGCTACGGCCACTCGTACGTGCCGCTCGACGAAGCGCTGTCGCGCGTGGTGATCGACTTTTCGGGCCGTCCGGGCCTGCACATGCGGGTCGACTTCAAGAGCGGCATGATCGGCGCACTCGACACCCAGCTGGTCTACGAGTTCTTCCAGGGGTTCAGCAACCACGCCGGGGTCACGCTGCACATCGACAACCTGGAAGGCGACAACGCCCACCACCAGTGCGAAACCATCTTCAAGGCCTTTGCACGTGCGCTGCGCATGGCGCTGGAGATTGATCCCCGCGCGGCTGGTGTCATCCCATCCACCAAAGGCAGTCTCTGAGATGAGCAAGACCGTCGCCGTGGTCGACTACGGCAGTGGCAACCTGCGTTCCGTCTCGCAGGCGGTGCTGCACGTGGTGCAAGGCACCGGCTTCGACGTGGTCGTCACCTCCAAGCCTGACGAGGTCTACGCCGCCGAGCGCGTGGTGCTGCCCGGCCAGGGCGCCTTGCCCGACTGCATGCGCGAGCTGCGCGAGTCGGGCCTGCAAGACGCCGTGCTCGACGCCGCTGCCCGCAAGCCGCTGATGGGCGTGTGCATCGGCATGCAGATGCTGCTTACCCGCAGCGAAGAGGGCCCGGCCGATGGCCTCAACCTCATCCCCGGTGAGGTGATTCGTTTCCAATTGCACGGCCGGCTGCAGCCCGACGGCAGCCGCTACAAGGTGCCGCAGATGGGCTGGAACCAGGTCATCCAGGCCCGTGAACACCCGATCTGGGCCGGTATTCCCGATGAGGCCTATTTTTATTTCGTGCACAGTTTTTATGCGCGGCCGTCCGACCCGCGCCACAGCGTGGGCGAAACCGACTACGGTGGCCGCTTTACCTGCGCGCTGGCACGCGATAATATTTTCGCCACCCAGTTCCACCCCGAGAAAAGCGCCGAGCACGGCCTCGCGCTTTACCGCAACTTCCTTCACTGGAACCCTTGATACGCGCTGCGGCATCATCTTCTTGCGAACTCTTTTGAGTCATTTCTCGGGCGACACCTTCTTCCTTCCCCTTCACCACCACTGACTCGGCCATGCTGCTGATACCTGCGATTGACCTGAAAGACGGCCAATGTGTGCGCCTGAAACAGGGCGACATGGCCGACTCCACCACTTTTGGTGAAGACCCCGCCGCGATGGCCCGAAGGTGGGTCGACGCCGGTGCGCGCCGCCTGCATCTGGTCGACTTGAACGGTGCCTTCGCGGGCAAGCCGGTCAACGAGCCCGCCATCAAGGCCATCCTGGCCGAGGTGGGCGACGAGATCCCGGTGCAACTCGGCGGTGGCATTCGCGACCTCGACACCATCGAGCGCTACCTCGATGACGGCCTGAGCTTCATCATCGTGGGCACCGCCGCGGTCAAGAGCCCCGGCTTCCTCAAAGACGCCTGCACCGCCTTTGGCGGCCACATCATCGTGGGCCTCGACGCCAAAGACGGCAAGGTGGCCACCGACGGCTGGAGCAAGCTCACCGGCCACGAAGTCATCGACCTGGCCAAGAAGTTCGAAGACTACGGCGTCGAAGGTGTGATCTACACCGACATCGGCCGCGACGGCATGCTCAGCGGCATCAACATCGA
>NZ_JADMJX010000265.1:4265-17469 GCF_018780185.1 Rhizobacter sp. | reverse complement strand
CCCGCACCTTCACGTTGTAGTCAACCACTCGTTTGACGGCTACCAGCACTTTCATGGGGAACAACACTTTCTTCTGTTAAACAAAATCGCAGGCGGCGCACGCTGCGTTCCTTCGCAGTGCGCGCCGCCGAATGGGTGGCTTACTTGGCCGACAGACCCAGGCGGTCGATCAGCAGCTTGTCCTTGGCATAGGTCGCGATCGCCCAGGCCTTGTACTGCTCGCCGGTGCGGTACCACGGGTCCTGGTTCAACTGGGCCAGCACCTCGGCATGCTTGGGGTCGTCCATGGCCTTCTTGAAGGCATCGTGGATGGTCTTCACCACCGCCGGGTCCATGCCCTTGGGGCCGACCAGGCCATACGGCGACTGCGACACGATGCCGTAGCCCAGCTCCTTGGCGGTGGGCACTTGCGGCCAGCGCTTGGTGCGGTTCTCGCCGAAGGTGACGAGCAGGCGCATCTGGCCGTTGTCGACGAACTTGTCCCAGCCCGACGCGTCGCTCGCGGCCATCACGTGGCCACCCAGCAGGGCCTGCATCAGGTCGGCGTTGCCCTTGAAGGGCACGTGGTTGAACTCGACCTTGACGTTGTCGGCCAGCTCTTCGATCAAGAGGTGCGGGCTGGTGCCGATGCCGGTGGAGCCGAAGTCGATCTTGCCCGGCTGCTTGCGCGCCGCTTCGACGTAGTCCTTGAAGGTCTTGTAGGGCGAATCGCTGCGAACCACGAAACCGAAGGTGTAGCCCGACACGCCCATGATGAAGGTGAAGTCGTTGATCGGGCTCCACTGCACCTTCTGCATGTGCGGCACGCGCAGCATGCCCATGGGGAACTGCGCAATGGTGTAGCCGTCGGGCTTGGCCGTCAGTGCCATCGTGCCCGGGCCGAGCGTGCCGCCGGCGCCGGGCTTGTTCTCGATGATGACTTGCTGGCCCAGGTGCTTGCTGGCCAGCTCGGCCAGTGCACGGTGGTGGCGGTCGGTCGAGCCACCGGCCGGCCACGGCACGATCAGGGTGATGGGTTTGGTCGGGAAGGCTTGCGCCAGGGCAGAGCCAAACGGCGCGGCCAAGGCGGCGCCTGCGGCGGCGAACATCAGGCCGCGGCGAACGCGCTGCACCATGGTCTGGGATTTTGTTTTCACGGTAAGACTCCGGTCGTGAGGGGGTTATTGGAAAAACTGCTGCTGCATTACGGGGCGGTTCGAGCCGCCTCTCGTTCTTGAAGTTCACGCCATTGCACCTTGCCCGAACCCGACTTGGGCAAGGAGGGCACGAACTCCACGATTCTTGGACTCTTGTAGGCTGCCATATGGTCGTGTGACCAGGTCACGATGTCTTGCTCGCTTACCCGCCCTTGAAACTCGGGCTTGAGCACCACCAGCGCCTTCACCGTCTCGCCGCGCTTGGCGTCGCGTGCGCCGATCACGCAGGCCTCGTGGATCGCGGGGTGGCGGTACATCAGCGCCTCCACCTCGGCGGGCCACACCTTGAAGCCGGAGGCGTTGATCATTCGCTTCAAGCGATCGACCATGAAGAAGTAGCCGTCTTCGTCGACCTGCGCCAGGTCGCCGGTGCGCAAGAAGCGCTTGCCGTCGAGCTCGATGAAACTGTCTTTCGTCGCCTGCTCGTTGTTCCAGTAGCCGAGCATTACCTGCGGGCCGTGCACGATGATCTCGCCGGTTTCGCCCTGCGCCACCTCTTGCATCGTGGCCGGGTCGACCACACGCGCGTCGACGTCGAACACCGGGATGCCCAGGCACTGCTGCTTGGGTCGCTGCGGCGGGTTGATGTGGGTCGCGGCCATGGTCTCGCTCATGCCGTAACCCTCCACATAGTCGAGCCCGGTCTTTTCCTTGAGCTTGGCGCAGATGGCCTGCGGCATGGCCGCACCGCCGCCACGTATGCCTTGCAGGCTGGAGAGGTCGTAGTCGTCGAGCTTCGGGTTGGAGAGGAAGTCGATCATCATGGTCGAGATGACCTGCCACACCGTCACGCGGTAACGCTGCATGCACTGCGCCGCGGCGTCGCGGTCCCAGCGCGGGAGGATGACGATGGTGGCGCCCACGTAGAGCGGCCCGTTCATGCTGCCGGCCATGCCGGTGACATGGAAGTAGGGCAGCACCGACAGGAACACCGCGTCTTGCGTGCGGTTGAACCAGTGCACTCCCCCGACCAGCGTGCTCATCACGCTGCGGTGGGTGTGCATGCAGCCCTTGGGGTGGCCGGTGGTGCCCGAGGTGTAGGGCATCACGCAAAGGTCGTCGGGGCCGGCGGTGAGCGGGCCGGGCTTCAACTGGCGTGCGAGCACGTCGGCCCAGGCCACCGCACCCGCATCGTTGAAGGTCTTGCGCGGCTCGGCCACGAACTCGGGCAGGCGCAGGTCGGTGGGGCGCTTGAGGTAGTCGCTGTAGGTGGCGACGATCAGGTGCTTCAGCCCACCCTCGGCAACCAGCGGGCTCATCTGTGCGTACAGGTCTTGCGGCACGAAGGCGGTGGTGGCGCCGGCGTCTTTCACGTAGTGCCGCAGTTCGTCGGTCATGTTCATCGGGTTGACCGGCACGACGACGGCATTGGCCCGGAGGATGCCGTAATACGCCAGCACCCACTGCGGGCTGTTCTGCAAATACAGCAGCACCCGGTCGCCGGCTTTCACGCCGCATTCGTGCTGCAGGTAGCCGGCGATGCGCTCGGCCTCGTCCTTGAATTCGGAGAAGGTGACCGGCGTGTCGTAGAAGACGATGAAGGGCTTGTCGGGGTAACGCTGCGCCGACACCTCGGCGTTGTAGAAGAGGTTGGTCTGCGGCAGCGTCAGGTGCTTGGGCAAGCCCGGCGGCCAGTGGGCAAGGTGGCGGTCCGACATGGCGGGGGCCTCATGAGAGAGTGGGTTCAGCGTGAGGCGTCGATCTCTTGGGCCAGCGCCCAGGCTTGCTCGGCGAGTGGCCGGGCGCGCTTGCCCGAGGCCACCGCATGTTCGCTCGAGGCATTGCCCTGCTGCGCGCGGTGGGCAATGCCTTGGAGGATGCCGACCAGGCGGAACATGTTGAACACCATGTAGTAGTTCCACTCGGCTTTCGACACCGCGTTCTTGCGGCCGGTGCGTTCCATGTACATGGCCACGTACTCGGCTTCGCTCGGGATGCCGCGCGACACCAGGTCGGCGCCGGCCATACCGCGGCCACCACTGCC
The DNA here is from genome assembly GCF_018780185.1 of Rhizobacter sp. GTDB lineage: Bacteria > Pseudomonadota > Gammaproteobacteria > Burkholderiales > Burkholderiaceae_C > Rhizobacter. Next base: position 14,289 of record NZ_JADMJX010000265.1, on the reverse strand, counting down.
TGCCATGCGCCAGGTCATGCAGTGGTAGGCGAAGTCGACCAGTGGGTGGCCGAGCGTCGACAGCTCCCAGTCGAGCACCGCCAGGATGCGCGGCTCGGTGGGGTGGAAGATCACGTTGTCGAAGCGGTAGTCGCCATGCACGATGGCCACTTCGTCGCCTGGCGGGATGTACTTGGGCAGCCACTCGATCAGCGCGTCGGCGGCCTCGATCTTCTCGGTCTCGGCGGCCTTGTACTGCTTGGTCCAGCGGGCGACCTGGCGCTCGATGTAGTTGCCGGGCTTGCCGTAGTCACCCAGGCCGATGGCATTGGGGTCGACGCGGTGCAGCGCGGCCATCACGCGGTTGAGTTCGCTGTAGAGCTCGCCGCGTTGCGCGTTGTCGTAGTCGGGCAGCAGCGGGTCCCACAAGATGCGGCCGTCCACGCAGTCCATGATGTAGAAGGCCGTACCCAGCACGGACGGGTCTTCGCACAAGGCGTAGGCCTTGGCGACAGGCACCTCGGTCTTGGCGAGCGCGCTGATGACCTTGTATTCACGATCGACCGCGTGGGCCGAGGGCAGCAACACACCGGGCGGCTTGCGGCGCAGCACGTAGTTCTTGCCGCCGGCGCTCAGCTTGAAGGTGGGGTTGGACTGGCCACCCTTGAACTGCTCCACCGCCAGCGTGCCGCTGAAGCCGGCCACATGCTCGCGCATGTAGGCGTCGAGTTTCTGCACGTCAAATGCGTGCTGAGGCGCAACCGGCTTGGTGCCTGAAAACTGGGTGGCTGACGTGTCTTTGCTCATGCGTGAGAGTGTCTCAGGTGATGCTGCTGCCACCATCGATGGGCAAGGCATGCCCGGTGATGTGGCGTGAGGCTTCGCTGGCCAGGAAAACGATCGCACCCTTCAAGTCTTCTTCACCGCCCAGGCGGTGCAGCGGCGCGCGTGCGACCACGCTGTCGCCGATCTTATCCAGCAGTCCGTGCGTCATCTTGGTCGGGAAGAAACCCGGGCAGATGGCGTTCACGTTGATGTTGTACGCACCCCATTCGGAGGCCAGCGCGCGTGTCATGTTGACAGCCGCGGCCTTGGAGGTGTTGTAGGCCACCATGGTCACACCAGGGCTGTTGCCCTTCAGGCCGGCGACCGAGGCGACGTTGATGATCTTGCCGCTCTGGCGCGGGATCATGCTGCGCTTGGCCACCTCGCGCGCCAGGAAGAAGGGCGCGTTGACGTTCAGGTTCATCACCTTGTGCCAGGCCTCGTCGGGGTAGTCTTCGGCGGGGGCGTTCCAGTTGGCACCGGCGTTGTTGACCAGGATGTCGATCTGGCCGCAGGCCTGGAGCGCCTGGTCCACCAAGCCGGGGATCTGGTCGAACTTCGACAGGTCGTTCGAGACGGTGGTGGCCTCGATGCCCAGGCCCTTCAGGTGGGCCTGCGCTGCCGCCAGCTCATCGGCCTTGCGCGCGCTGATGACGAGCTTGCAGCCCATCTCGCCGAGCGCCTCGGCCATTTGCAGGCCGAGGCCGCGCGAGCCGCCGGTGACGAGGGCGACCTTGCCGTCGAGCTTGAAGAGGTCTTTGACGCTCATGTCTGGTTCTCAGTCCACCGTTCGGGCTGAGCCTGTCGAAGCCCAGCGAAGTGCGAGGGCCCTTCGACAGACTCAGGGCGAACGGATGTCAGTTGCTTCGTGTCAGACCACTTCGAACAGACCCGCTGCGCCCTGGCCACCGCCGATGCACATGGTCACGACCACGTACTTCGCGCCACGGCGCTTGCCTTCGATCAGCGCATGGCCGGTCAAACGCGAGCCGGTCACGCCATAAGGGTGGCCCACTGCAATGGCGCCGCCGTTGACGTTCAGGCGGTCGTCGGGGATGCCCAGCTTGTCGCGGCTGTAGATCACCTGGCAGGCGAAGGCTTCGTTCAGCTCCCACAGGCCGATGTCGCTGACCTTCAGGCCGGTCTGCTTCAGCAGCTTGGGGATGGCGAACACCGGGCCGATGCCCATTTCATCGGGCTCGCAGCCAGCGACTGCGAAGCCGCGGAAGATGCCCATCGGCTTGATGCCACGCTTCTCGGCCAGCTTGGCGTTCATCAGCACGCAGGCCGACGAGCCGTCGGAGAACTGGCTGGCGTTGCCGGCCGTGACCACACCACCCGGCAGCGCTGAGCGGATCTTGGAGACGCCTTCGATCGTGGTGTCGGGGCGGATGCCTTCGTCGGCCGAGATCGTCACTTCCTTGGTGGTCAGGCGACCTGTGGCCTTGTCGACCACGCCCATGCGGGTGGTCATCGGCGCGATCTCGTCGTTGAACTTGCCGGCCGCTTGCGCTGCGGCGGCGCGCAGCTGGCTGCGCACGCCGTATTCGTCTTGCGCCTCTTTCGAGATGTTGTAGCGCTTGGCCACCATCTCGGCGGTCTGCAGCATGCTCCAGTAGATCTCGGGCTTCTTCTCCAGCATGTACGGGTCAGCGCGCATGTGGCGGTTGGTCTCGTTCTGCACACACGAGATCGACTCCACGCCGCCGCCGATGGCGACTTGCACGCCGTCGACGATGATGCTGTGGGCCGCCATCGCGATGGCTTGCAGGCCCGACGAGCAGAAGCGGTTGATGGTGACGCCGGCGGTGGTGACCGGCAGGCCGGCACGCAGCGCGGCCACGCGGGCGATGTTGCCGCCGGTGGTGCCTTCGGAGAGCGAGCCGCCGAGGAACACGTCCTCGATTTCGGCCGGGTCGAGGCCCGAACGCTTGACGGCGTGCTCGATCGAGTGACCGGCGAGCGTGGCGCCGTAGGTCATGTTGAAAGCACCCTTCCAGCTCTTGGCCAGGCCAGTGCGGGCGGTGGAGACGATGACGGCTTCGGTTGTCATGTGATCAGTTCCTTGAGGGTGTTCAGTTGAAGGTCTTGCCTTCTTCGGCCAGCTTGACGAGCAGCGGGGCCGGTTGCCAGAACTTGGCATCGGCGCCCGGCTCGGCGGCAATGCGCTTCAACGCACGCACCACGTTGGCCAGGCCGACGGTGTCGGCGTAGAGCATCGGGCCGCCGCGGTGCGCGGGGAAACCGTAGCCGTTGAGGTAGACGATGTCGATGTCCGAAGCACGCTGGGCGATGCCTTCTTCCAGGATGCGAGCGCCTTCGTTGACCATCGCGTAGATGCAGCGCTCGATGATTTCTTCATCGCTGACCTTGCGTGCCACGAGGCCACGTTCCTTGCGGAAGTCTTCGATGATCTTGTCGACCGCCGGGTCCGGGATCGGGTCGCGCTTGCCCGCTTCGTAGCGGTACCAGCCGGCACCCGTCTTCTGGCCAAAGCGGCCGGCTTCGGCCAGGCGGTCGGCCACGATGGGGATGTAAGCCTCGGGGTTGGCTTCCTTGCGGCGCTTGCGGCCGGCGTAGCCGATGTCGAGGCCGGCCAGGTCACCCATGCGGTAGATGCCCATGGCGAGGCCGAACTTCTGCAGCGCGTTGTCGATCTGCGACGGCGAAGCACCGGCGTTCAGCAGCTCGTTCGACGCCTGGCCGTAGCGCGCCACGATGCGGTTGCCGATGAAGCCGTCGCACACGCCCGAGACCACGGCGATCTTCTTGATCTTCTTGGCCAGGGCCATCGAGGTGGCCATCACGTCCTTGGCGGTCTTGGCGCCACGCACCACTTCGAGCAGGCGCATCACGTTGGCCGGGCTGAAGAAGTGCAGGCCCACCACGTCTTGCGGGCGCTTGGTGAACTGGGCGATCTGGTCGAGGTTGAGCGCCGAGGTGTTGGAGGCCAGGATGCAACCGGGCTTGCACACTTCGTCGAGCGTCTTGAAGACCTTCTCTTTCACTTCCATGCTCTCGAACACGGCTTCGATGACGAGGTCGACGTCCTTGAAGGCGCTGTATTCGAGCGTGGGGGTCACGAGGGCCATGCGCTCGTCGAGCTGGGCTTGCGTGAGCTTGCCCTTGGCCATGGAGTTTTCGTAGTTCTTGCGGATGGTGGCGAGGCCCTTGTCGAGCGCCTCTTGCTTCATCTCGAGCAGGGCGACCGGGATGCCCACGTTGATGAAGTTCATCGTGATGCCCACGCCCATGGTGCCGGCGCCGATCATGCCGACCTTCTTGATGTCACGCAGCTTCGTGTCTTCAGGGATGTCGCTGACCTTGGAGGCCGCACGCTCGGCGTTGAAGATGTGGCGCAGCGCACGCGACTCGGGCGTGGCCATCAGCTGCATGAACAGCTCGCGCTCGGTCTTCAGGCCTTGGTCAAAGGGCAGGCTGACCGAAGCGGCCACCGCTTCCACGCACTTCAGCGGCGCGGGGAAGTTCTTCGACATCGCGCCCACGGTGTTGCGGGCGAACTGCAGGAACGCCTCCGCCCCCGGCGCCTTGACCTTCAGGTCGCGCACACGCTTGAGCGGCAGCTTGTCGGCCACGGCCTTCTCGGCGAACTTGAGGGCGCCTTCCAGCAGGTCGCCCTCGATGATGGCGTCGAGCAGCGGCGTGCCTTCGAACTTCTTGGCCGGCGTGGGAGCGCCCGACACGATGATGTTGAGCGCGGCTTCCAGGCCGATCAGGCGCGGCAGGCGCTGAGTGCCGCCGGCACCGGGCAGCAGGCCCAGCTTCACTTCAGGCAGGCCGAGCTGCGCATCGGGCTTGGCCACGCGGAAGTGCGCGCCCATCGCCAGCTCCAGGCCACCACCCAGCGCCATGCCACCGATGGCGGCGATGACGGGCTTGCGCGAATCTTCGAGCGCGCGAATCACGACGCCCAGGTTCGGGTCCATGCCGGCCTTGGCGGTACCGAATTCCTTCACGTCGGCGCCGCCTGAGAAGGCGCGGTCGCTGCCGATCAGCACGATGGCATTGACCTTGTCGTCAGCCAGCGCCTTGTCGAGCCCGGCGACGATGCCGCTGCGCAGCGAGTGGCCCAGGCCGTTGACCGGCGGGTTGGCCAGCGTGACGACGGCTACCGAGCCGCGAACGTCGTACTGGGTGGAAGTCGGTTGATTGCTCATGTGCGAAAGCTCCTGAAGGGCACTGGCGGGGATAGCGACTTGCGCAAACCGGGGCAGACCTGAGGCCTGCGTGGATCTGGTTTGGCGGGATGCAGATTAATGTTCTGCAGTGTGGAACATTATTTTGCAAAGGCGACCATCCTAGCCACTGAGGGCGGGCTTGTAAACAAGGTGTTTCCCATGGATTGCCTCGTGACTTCACGGGTTGTCGCCCGTGCGACAGGCCATTGGGACAGAATCACGCAACGTGCTTGGTGAAAGTTCCAATTTCCAATTCCACGTTTTGCGATGCAGAATATGCATCCACATTCGATCACGTGCCGCCGCAGGAGACACCCATGAATCTCGATTACAGCCCCGAAGAGCAGAAATTCCGCGATGAGGTGCGCAGCTTCATCAACGCGAAGCTGCCAGCCGACATCCGCGACCGTGCCCAGACGGGCCAGCGCGGCAGCCACGAAGACATCATCCGCTGGCAAAAGATCCTGTTCGAGAAGGGCTGGGGCGCATCGAGCTGGCCCGAAGAGTTCGGCGGCACTGGCTGGAACGCCGTGCAACGCCACATCTTCGACGACGAGTGCGCCGAAGCCGGCACGCCGATGCAGCTGCCCTTCGGCCTGAAGATGGTGGCGCCGGTGATCATGCGTTTCGGCAACGCCGCCCAAAAGGCCTACTACCTGCCGCGCATCATCTCGGCGCAAGACTGGTGGTGCCAGGGCTACTCCGAGCCGGGTGCCGGCTCCGACCTCGCTTCACTCAAGACCCGCGCCGTGCGCGGCACCGACGCCGAGGGCGAGCACTACATCGTCAACGGCCAGAAGACCTGGAACACCCTCGGCCAGTACGCCGACTGGATCTTCTGCCTGGTGCGCACCAGCACCGAAGGCCGCCAGCAAGAAGGCATCAGCTTCCTGTTGATCAACATGAAGACGCCGGGCATCACCGTCAAGCCGATCATCATGCTGGACGGCGAGCACGAGGTGAACGAGGTCTGGTTCGACAACGTGCGTGTGCCGGTCGAGAACCGCATCGGCGAAGAGAACAAGGGCTGGACCTACGCCAAGTTCCTGCTCGGCCACGAGCGCACCGGCATTGCCGGCGTGGGCCGCTCCAAGTCGGCACTGCGCCGCCTGAAGGCGCTGGCCCGCCGCCAGCTCGGCGACAACGGCAAGCCGCTGATCGAAGACTCGCGCTTCCGCGACCGCATCGCCCAGGTCGAGATGGAACTGATGGCGCTGGAGATCACCAACCTGAAGGTCATCTCGGCCGAAGGCAAGCAGCACGCCCCCGGCCCCGAGGCCTCGATGCTGAAGATCAAGGGCTCAGAGATCCAGCAGATGCTGACCGAGCTGTGCATGCAGGCGCTGGGCCCCTACGCGCTGCCCTGGCTGCACGACGGCCAAGACCTCGCCGGCAGCTCGCAGCCGCTCACCGAGGCCTTTGCCCCGCGTGACGCCGGCATCAGCGGCTCTTATTTCAACGTGCGCAAGACCACCATCTACGGCGGCTCGACCGAAGTCCAGAAGAACATCATCAGCCAGATGATCCTGGGCCTCTGAAGCCATCACATCGCACACAAGGAAACACCATGGACTTCAACCTCAGCGAAGAACAAACCGCGATTCAAGACAGCCTGAAGCGCTACCTGGCCAAGGACTACAGCTTCGAGCAGCGCCGCGCCATCCTGAAGAGCCCGCTCGGCCACAGCGCGCAAGCCTGGGCCACCTATGCCGAGCTCGGCATCCTGGCCTTGCCCTTCCCCGAATCGGCCGGGGGCCTGGGCGGCAACGCCATCGACACCATGCTGATCGCCGAAACGCTGGGTGGCAGCCTGGCGCTCGAGCCCTTCCTGGCGAGCGTGGTGCTGTCGGGCAGCCTGATCAACGACATCGGGACACCGGCGCAACGCGAGTCGCTGCTGGGCGGCATCACCCAGGGTGAGCTGCTGGTGTCGCTGGCCCATGGCGAACCCGGTGCGCGCTACGCCACCAACCACGTCGCCACCACGGCCAAGGCCGACGGTTCGGGCTGGTCGCTCAGCGGCCACAAGGCCGTGGTGCTGGGTGCACCGTCGGCCAACAAGCTGCTGGTCTCGGCCCGCACCTCGGGCGGCGCGTTCGACGCCAACGGCGTGTCGCTGTTCGTCGTCGATGCCAAGGCCGCAGGCGTGACGATCCGCGCCTACGCCACGCAAGACAACCAGCGTGCCGGTGACGTGCTGCTGAAAGACGTGAAGGTCGGTGCCGATGCACTGGTCGGCGCCGTCAACCAGGCGCTGCCCGCCATCGAGCACGCCATCGACCGCGGCATCGCGGCGCTGTGCGCCGAAGCCGTGGGCGTGATGGCCACGCTGAACGCGCAGACGCTCGAGTACCTGAAGAACCGCAAGCAGTTCGGCCAGCCCATCGGCAAGTTCCAGGCGCTTCAGCACCGCATGGCCGAAATGGCCATCGCCGCCGAGCAGGCGCGTTCGATGGCGCTGCTGGCGGCCGTGAAGGTCGACACCACCGACGCCGCCGACCGCCGCCGCCATGTGTCGGCTGCCAAGGCCTACATCGGCCAGTCGGCCCGCAAGGTCGGCCAGGACGCGGTCCAGATGCACGGCGGCATGGGCGTGACCGACGAGCTGATGGCCGCGCACCTGTTCAAGCGCCTGACGGTGATCAACGCCACCTTCGGTGATGTGGAACACCACCTGGGCAAGTTCAGCGACTCGCTGCTGGTGGCCTGATTCACTTGCTCCGTTCGGGCTGAGCCTGTCGAAGCCAGCGTGTACCTCGGTGCAGGCCCTTCGACCAGGCTCAGGGCGAACGGAAAACTGCACATGACAACTGACATCGTCAACCGCCGCGACCTCGACTTTCAGGTCTTCGAAGTCCTGGAGGCCGAGGCGCTGACGACGCGCCCTCGCCACGCCGACCACAGCCGCGAAACCTTCGTGGCGGCGCTCGACGCGGCCACCGCCATCGCCACCGACAAGTTCGCCACGCACAACCGCAAGTCCGATGAAAACGAGCCCACCTTCGACGGTGAGCGCGTTCACATCATTCCCGAGGTCAAAGAGGCGCTGAAGGCGTTCTGCGAGGCCGGCTTCATTGCACCCACGCACGACTACGAGCTCGGCGGCATGCAACTGCCGGTGCTGATGGGCCAGGCGTTTTCGGCCATCTTCAAGGGCGCGAACGCAGCGACCAACTCCTACGTGGGTTTGACGATCGCCAACGCGAACGTCATCAACCGCTTCGGCACCGAGTCGCAAAAGAAGAAGTACCTGCCGCACCTGCTCAGCGGCCGCTTCTTCGGCACCATGTGCCTGACCGAGCCGCAAGCCGGCTCCAGCTTGTCCGACATCACCACCAGCGCGGTGCCGCAGCCCGATGGCACGTACCACCTGAGCGGCAACAAGATCTTCATCTCGGGTGGTGACCACGAGCTGAGCGAGAACATCGTCCACCTGGTGCTGGCCCGCCTGCCGGGTGCGCCCGCCGGCGTGAAGGGCATCTCGCTCTTCGTCTGCCCCAAGTACCACGTCAACGACGACGGCTCGCTCGGTGCGCGCAACGACGTCGCGCTGTCGGGCCTGATCCACAAGATGGGTTGGCGTGGCACCACCTCGACCATGCTCTCCTTCGGCGAAAAGGGCCGCTGTGTCGCCGAGCTGATCGGCGAGCCGAACAACGGCCTGGCCTGCATGTTCGTGATGATGAACGAGGCCCGCATCGGCGTCGGCATGGGCGCGGTGATGCTGGGTTACCGCGGCTACCTCGACTCGCTGGCCTATGCACGCGAGCGGCCGCAGGGCCGTCGCTCGGGGAGCAAGAACCCGGCCGATCCGCAGGTCAAGCTCATCGAACACGCCGACATCCGCCGCATGCTGATCGCACAGAAGGCGTATGTGGAAGGCGGCCTCTCGCTCGGGCTGTATGCCGCACGCCTGGTCGACGAACACAAGACCGGCGAGAGCGAAGCGGCGCGCAACGAAGCCAGCCTGCTTCTGGAGCTGCTCACGCCGATCGTCAAGAGCTGGCCCTCGCAGTGGTGCCTGGAGGCCAACAGCCTGGCCATCCAGATCCATGGCGGTTACGGCTACACCCGCGAGTACACCGTGGAGCAGTACTACCGCGACAACCGGCTGAACCCGATCCACGAAGGCACGCATGGCATCCAGGCCATCGACCTGCTGGGCCGCAAGGTCGTCATGCAGCAGGGCGCGGCGCTGGAGCTGATGGGCCGCCAGGTGCAGACGACGATGCGCGAAGCGTCGGAGCATGCCGGCCTGCGCGGGCAAGCCGAAGCGTTGGGCGCGGCCTGGGCCGACGTGACCGAGACGGTGAAGAAGATCGGCCCGCTGCTGAAGGAAGACGGCGAGCGGGCACTGGCCAACGCCTCGGTGTTCCTCGAAGCCTTCGGCCACACCGTGGTCGCCTGGGTCTGGCTGCGCCAGGCGGTGGTGGCGGCGCGTGCGCTGCCGGGTGCCAAGAGCGAAGACGACGTGGCCTTCTACAAGGGCAAGCTGCACACCAGCGAGTGGTTCTTCCAGTGGGAGCTCCCGCGCACCCGGCCGCAGCACGAGCTGCTGCGCAGCCTGAACGATTCGACGCTGAAGATGCAGGACGCCTGGTTCTGAGATGAGTGACACAGCGGTTCCCGACGGCTACACCCCGCTGATCCCCGGCGGGCAGTGGCTGATGCACGCCGGCCCGATCTACCAGCGCCCGGGCCCTAACGGCACGGTGGTCATCGCGCTGCGAGTCGACCAGCAGCACACCAACATGCGCGGCATCGCCCACGGCGGCATGCTGGTCACGCTGGCCGACAGTGCGCTCGGCCGCAACATGAACCTCACCCGCAAGACCCACGCGGCGATGGTGTCGGTGAACCTCTCCACCGATTTCATCGGCGCGGCCAAGGTGGGCGACTGGCTGGAGGCGCACGTCGAGATCCGCAAGCACGGCGCGCGGCTGTCATTTGCCGAATGCCAGCTCCGTGTGGGCGACAAGGTCGTGGTGCGCTGCAGCGGCGTGTTTGCCGTGGTCGAGCCG
>NZ_JADMJX010000265.1:0-4165 GCF_018780185.1 Rhizobacter sp. | reverse complement strand
GAATCCGACTTCGTCGGCCGGCGTGTCGAAGAGGTGGTGCCCAACACGCTGATGGCCCATGTGGTCGACACCGGCCAGCCGATGCTGGTGGACCTGCTGACCAACCAGGCCGGCACCTTTCTCGTCAGCCGCCTGCCGCTGCGCAACGCGCAGGGCGAGGTGATCGGTGCCATGGGCATGGTGCTGCTCGACCACCCCGAGACGACGATGCAGCCGCTGATGACCAAGTTCAGCCGCCTGCAGCGCGAGCTCGACGATGCCCGCCAGCAGCTCGCCGCGCAGCGCCGCCCCAAGTACACCGTGGCCAGCTTCATCGGCGCGAGCCCGCAGGCGATGGAGATCAAGCGCCAGGCCCGCCGCGTGGCGCAGACCGACAGCACCGTGCTGCTGCTGGGCGAGACCGGCACCGGCAAGGAGCTGCTGGCGCACGCCATCCATGCCGCCAGCGCGCGCGCGGCGCGGCCCTTCGTCGGCGTGAACATCGCCGCCGTGCCCGACACCTTGCTCGAAGCCGAGTTCTTTGGCGTGGCGCCTGGCGCCTACACCGGCGCCGACCGCAAAGGCCGCGATGGCAAGTTCAAGCTGGCCGATGGCGGCACGCTCTTTCTCGACGAAATCGGCGACATGCCGATCGCGCTGCAGAGCAAGCTGCTGCGCGTGTTGCAGGAGCAGGAGGTCGAGCCGCTGGGCAGCAACACCGTGCAGCGGGTCGACGTGCGCATCATCGCGGCCACCAGCCGCGACCTGCCAGCGATGGTGGCGGCGGGCAGTTTCCGCGCCGACCTCTACTACCGGCTCAACGTGTTACCCATCCGCCTGCCGGCGCTGCGCGAGCGCATGGCCGACCTGGAGGCCCTGGTCGAAACGCTGGCCGACGACATCGCCCGCCGCAGCGGCCTGCCGCACAAGGGCCTGAGCGGCGACGCGCTGGAGCTGCTGGCACAGCAGAGCTGGCCCGGCAACATCCGCGAGCTGCGCAATGTGCTGGAGCAGGCCACGCTGATGACCGACGACCTGGTGCTCGGCGCTTCGCACTTCACGAGCCTGGTGGTCGGTGAAGCGCCGGCCGCGCCGGCCGTTGCACGCAGTCCCAAACAGCTGGCCGCCACCCACGATGTGGTCGGTGCGAGCGCGTCAACCGCCGCCATCAAGCCGCTGCCACAAGCCATTGCCGAGCTGGAGTCGCGTGCCATCCGCGAGGCGCTGGCTGCGACCGGCGGCAACAAGCTCGCGGCCTCGCGGCTGCTGGGCATCTCACGCGCCACCTTGTACGAAAAACTCGCCTTGATCTGAGTCTCGCCTTGCCTTCTTCTTTGCCCCGTAGCCTGAACCTGCTGGCATGGGCGGCTCTCGCGGCCACGGCCCATGCGCAGACCGCGCCGGCCCCTGTCGTGCCCGCGAGCCCGGCGGCCTCGGCACCCGTGTCACAACAACTCGCGCCGGTCGAGATCACCGGCACCCGCGCCAACGACACACAGGAGCGGCGCCAGTCCACCGCCGCCAAGATCGTGATCGGCCGCGAAGAGATCGACCGCTTTGGTGACAGCACCGTCGGCGAGGTGCTCAAGCGCCTGCCCGGCATCACGCTGCAAGGTGCGCCGGGCCGTGGCGGCGCCATCCGCATGCGCGGCCTGGGCAGTGGCTACACGCAGATCCTGCTCGATGGTGAACGCGTGCCGCCGGGCTTTTCGATCGACACGCTCACGCCCGAGCAGATCGAGCGCATCGAGATCTTGCGCGCGCCCACGGCCGAGACGGGCGCGCGGGCGATCGCGGGCACCATCAACATCATCACGCGCGAAGGCTTCAAGAAGCGGCTCAACAACCTGCGCCTGGGCACGGGGTATGAAAACGGCCGCTGGCAGCCCAGCCTCTCGTGGACGCGCAACGACAGCATCGACAGCCTGATCTACAACATCTCGCTGTCGGCCTTTCAGAACGATCGCCACAGCGACAGCACCCTCACCACGCGGCGCGAAGACCTGGGCCCGGTGCCCGCCGCCACGGTGGTGACGAGCGAGAGCTTCGAGGCACGTGACAAGCGCACGGGCCTGCATGCCTCCGGGCGACTGCAATGGCGCGGCGAGAAAGGGGCGTCGTTGGTGTTGATGCCGATGCTGATCTATGCCGACACCGACAACACCGGCAGCTCGACTCTCACCCGCGATGGCGCGGTGTCTCCGTCTCCCTACGAACGCAGCACGAGCAGCACCACCGGCCACTACGCCAACGCGCGCCTGAACGGCCAGTGGAACCAGCTGATCGAGGGCGCCGGCCGGGTCGAGCTCAAAGGCGGCGTGAGCCAGGGTCGCTGGCGGGGCCGTGTGCTGCGCACGCTGATCCGCGACGATGGCATGTCTTTGCCTGCCGGCTACCGCAACCTCGACGACATCAATACCAGCCACGGCAGCACCGTGACGCTGGGCTCGAAATACACCACCCTGCTGGCCAACGACCACAGCCTGGTGGCAGGCGCCGAGCTCGAACACAACCGCAGCCGCGAAGAGCACACCCAGCCCGACGAAAGCGGCGACGACTTCTCGGCCAGTGCGTTGCGCATCGCGGCCTATGCCCAAGACGAATGGAACCTCACGCCGCAGTGGGCCGTGCACGCCGGCCTGCGCTGGGAGGGCATCCGCACGCAAGCCAGTGCCTTGCAGGCGGGCGCGAGCCTGGGTGAGTTCACCAACCGCAGCAGCGTCTGGACGCCGCTGTTCCACGCGGTCTGGAAGCCCGACCCGAAAAGCCGTGACCAGGTGCGCCTGAGCCTCACGCGCAGCTACCGCTCGCCTACGGTGCAGAACCTGATCGCCCGGCCACGCCTGTCGACACTCAACTCCGAGACCCGGCCCGACCGCGCGGGCAACCCCGACCTGAAGCCCGAGTTGGCCACCGGCGTCGACGTGGCGGTGGAGCGCTACCTCGCGGGCGGCGGCATCTTGAGCGCCAACGTGTTCCACCGCCAGATCAGCGACTACATGCGGGGCGTGATCTCGCAAGACCCGGTCACCGACCGCTGGGTCTCGCGCATGCAGAACGTGGGCGACGCCACCACCCAGGGCATCGAGCTCGAAGCCAAGATGCGCCTGAGCGACGTGGTGAGCGACGCGCCGCCGGTCGACCTGCGCGCCAACGCCAGCGTGTTCGAGTCGCGCGTGAAGGGGGTGCCAGGCCCTGACAACCGGCTCGACCAGCAAGCCTCGGGCACCGTCAACCTGGGCGCCGACTACCGTTTTCGCGGCACCCCCATCACCCTGGGCGGCAACCTCAACTGGACGCCGGGCTACACCACCCGCATCAGCGAAACGCAGTGGCTGGAGCAGGGCCGCAAGCTGGTGGGCGACGCCTACGTGCTGGTGTTCCTGAGCCCCAGCGCGCAGCTGCGCCTCACGGCCAGCAACTTCGCACCGCGCGACTACCTGACAGGCAACCGCTACGAAGACGCCGCCTTGCGCGAGACCTCTGAAACCAACGCCAGCTCGTACATCAACTGGCAGCTGCGCCTCGAACTGAAGCTCTGACGCAGAAGTTGCCTTGATTCCAGACACTGACCAATAGCAGATCTGTGCTATTCGTCATTTGTCTTTTTTTCAGGCATTCAGCAGGCTGAACTGGCCTGAATTCACCCCGCAAACTCGGTGTTTGCCCTGATATGGTGCTTTTTGGCACAGCGCTTGCGCTGTTTTGCGTTGCAGCTGCGTCACCACGCGGCGCCAGCCACCCAATAACAGGAGACACCATGCCCATCGTCATGCGCCGTGCCGCGCTCTTCTCAGCCATCGCCGCCACCCTGGCCCTTGCCACGGCGCCCGTGGCCTTCGCCCAGAACAAGGGTGAGATCCGCATCGCCCACGTGTACAGCAAGACCGGCCCGCTCGAGGCCTACGGCAAACAGACCCAGACCGGCCTGATGATGGGCCTCGAATACGCCACCGGCGGCACCATGACGGTCGCCGGCAAGAAGCTGGTGCTGATCGAAAAAGACGACCAGGGCAAGCCCGACGTGGGCAAGAGCCTGCTGGCCACCGCTTACGGCGACGACAAGGCCGACATCGCCATCGGCCCGACCTCCTCTGGCGTGGCGCTCGCCCTGCTGCCGGTGGCCGAGGAGTACAAGAAGATCCTGCTGGTCGAGCCCGCCGTGGCCGACTCGATCACCGGCGAC
>NZ_JADMJX010000314.1 GCF_018780185.1 Rhizobacter sp. | reverse complement strand
ATGCCTGTGATCACCTGCATTGAAGACTTGCGCGCGCTCGCGCAAAAGCGCGTGCCGCGCATGTTCTACGACTACGCCGACTCAGGCTCCTGGACCGAAGGCACCTATCGCGCCAACGAGAGCGACTTCCAGCGCATCCTGCTGCGCCAGCGGGTGGCGGTCGACATGAGCAACCGCTCATTGCGCACCACGATGGCGGGGCAGGAGGTGGCGATGCCGGTGGCCATTGCCCCGACCGGGCTCACCGGCATGCAGCACGCCGATGGCGAAATTCTTGCGGCCCGCGCGGCCGAAAAGTTCGGCGTTCCCTTCACGCTCTCGACCATGAGCATCTGCTCGATCGAAGACATCGCGGCCAACACGAAGGCGCCGTTCTGGTTCCAGCTCTACTGGATGCGTGACCGCGACTTCATGGAGCGCCTGATGGACCGCGCCAAGGCGGCTGGTTGCTCGGCCCTGGTGCTCACGCTCGACCTGCAGGTGCTCGGCCAGCGTCACAAGGACATCAAGAACGGCCTCACCGCGCCACCCAAGCCCACGCTCGCCAACATCCTCAACCTGATGATGAAGCCACGCTGGTGCCTGGGCATGGCCAAGACACGCCGCCACGGCTTCGGCAACCTGATCGGCCACGCCAAGGGGGTGAGCGACATGACCTCGCTTGGCGCCTGGACACGCGAGCAGTTCGACCCGCAGCTCAACTGGAACGACGTCGAGTGGATCAAGAAGCGCTGGGGCGGCAAGCTGATCTTGAAGGGCATCATGGACGTCGAAGACGCCCGCCTCGCCGCCGACAGCGGCGCCGACGCGCTGATCGTCTCCAACCACGGCGGGCGCCAGCTCGATGGCGCGCCCTCGTCGATTGCGGCCCTCCCCTACATCGCCTCAGAAGTGGGCTCGCGCATCGAGGTCTGGATGGACGGCGGCATCCGCAGTGGCCAAGACGTGCTCAAGGCCGTGGCCCTGGGCGCCAAGGGCACGATGATCGGCCGCGCGTTCCTCTATGGCCTGGGTGCGATGGGTGAAGCTGGTGTCACGCAGTGCCTGGAGATCATCGCCAAGGAGCTCGATGTGACGATGGCGTTCTGCGGGCACACCGACATCCGCAAGGTGGACAAAGGCATCTTGCTGCCGGGCACCCTGCCGCGCTGAGCCGGGCGGGTCACGGCAGCGTCCCGGGCGCCGCCACGAAGTAGGCTTGCAGCGCCGCGATCGCGTGGCGCACCTTGGCCGGCTGGTTGTCGCGCTGCGGCGTGACGGCCCACACCGGCCCGGGCTCCATCTGCCAGCCGGGCAACACACGCTGCAGGCGGCCGGCCTGCAGCGCCTCGTGCACGTCGGGGTGGGTCATCAGCGCGAGGCCCAGGCCGGCGGTGCACATCTGTTCCAGCGTGAGCTGGTTGTTGCTGGCAATGCGCGCCTCGACCCGCACCGTCTCGCGCTCGCCGCCAGGGCCTTGCAGCACGAACTGCAGCACCGAGCCGTCGCGCGAGCCCACCAGCCACTGGTGGGGCAGCAGCTCGGCCGGCGTGGTGGGCACACCATGGCGGCGCAGGTAGTCGGGTGAGGCGCACAGCACCCAGTCGAAGGCACACAGGCGCCGCGCCACCCAGCTCGAATCGGGCAGCCTGCCGGCGCGCAGCGCGAGGTCGATGCGGGCGTCGATGAGGTCGATCAAGGCGTCGTCGACCAGCAGCCGCAGGCTGAGCGCCGGGTAGGCGGCCAGCAGCGGCGCCAGCGCCGGTGCCACGTGCCGCGCAAAACCGACCGGGGCCGACATGCGCAGCTCACCTGTGGGTGCATCGTGTGCCAGCACCAGCTGCTGCTTGGCCTGCCGGGCCGCCGCCACCATGGCGGCGCAATGTTCGGCAAACCGCGCGCCGGCGTCGGTGAGCGACAACTTGCGGGTGGAGCGGTGAAGGAGCGTCACCCCGCTGCCCTGCTCCAGCAGCCGCACCTGCTGGCTGACGGCCGAGGTGCTCATGGCCAGCGAGCGTGCCGCCGCGCTCATGGAGCCGTGCTGCACCACCGCGGCAAACACGGCCATGCGCCGAAGATCGTCCATTGTGAAGCCTTGCTAAACAAAATTGTTCGATTTGACAGACTTCCGCCGAAATTGTGAAGCCCATATCGTCACCCCATCACAACTTGATTGGAAATCGACATGAACATCGCACTCATCGGCGGCACCGGCTTCGTGGGCTCGGCCGTGCTCGAAGAACTGCTGCAGCGAGGCCACCAGGTCACGGCCCTGGCCCGCAGCCCGGCCAAGTACAGCGCCCGCGCGGGCTTGAAGGTGGTGGCCGCCGACGTGCTCGACGCCACCCAGGTGGCCCACGCCGTGGAAGGCCACGACGCCGTGATCAGCGCCTACAACCCGGGCTGGAAAGAGCCGCAGATCCACGACCTCTTCCTGCAGGGCAGCCGGGCCGTCATCGAGGGCGTGAAGCGCAGCGGTGTGAAGCGCCTGCTGGTGGTGGGCGGTGCCGGCAGCCTCTACGTGGCGCCGGGCGTGCAGCTGGTGGACACCCCCGGGTTCCCCGCCGAATGGAAACAGGGCGCCCTGGCCGCACGCGAGCTGCTGAACCAGATCCGCCAGGAAACCACCCTCGACTGGAGCTTCGTCTCGCCGGCGGTGATGCTGGCCCCGGGTGCACGAACCGGCAAGTTCCGCATCGGTGGCGACGAGGTGCTGATGGACGGCGACCACCCCGCCGGCATCTCGGTGGCCGACCTGGCGGTGGCTCTGGTCGACGAGATCGAAACGCCCCGGCACTTGAAGAGGCGTTTCACTGTCGCATACTGACTGGATGGCGATCGACCACCTGATCTTTCTCTACGACCCCCTGTGCGGCTGGTGCTACGGCGCCATGCCCGCCATCCACGGACTGGCCGACCTGGGAGGCTGCATCGTCGAGCCGGTGCCCAGCGGCCTGTTCGGCGGCGACCCGAAGCGGCGCATCGACGCCGCCATGGCCCGCCACATCGAGCAGACCGACGAGCGCATCGCCGCGATGAGCGGGCAGCGTTTCAGCGACGTCTACCGCCGCAAGGTGCTGGGCAACCCCGAGATGCCCTTCGACAGCAACCCGGCCACCGAAGCGCTCACGGCCGTGTCGCAATGGAACGTGTTGCGCGAGCTCGACGCGCTGCATGCCCTGCAGCGCGAGCGCTTCGTGGCCGGGCGCGACATCAGCGACCGCGAGGTGATCACCCAGGCGCTGGCTGCCTCGGTGGGTGACACCCCCGAGGCCTGGGCGGCCCGCCTGGACGACCCCAAACTCACCCGCGCCACTGAGAAGCGCAAGGAGCGGGCCAAGCGCGTGATGAAGTCGATCGGCGTGCAAGGCGTGCCGGCGCTGGTGTGGCCCAGCGACAAGGGCCTGCGACTGCTGCCGGGCCAGTGGCTCTTCAACGACAAGTCGCTCGCGCGCCAGTTGGCCACGCTCGGCTGAATCAGGCTGATTCAATTCGGGGGTTTTCAGCCGGCGATTTCCGTCCTAGGCTGCAGGTGTGTCTCGCTCAAGGGGGAGTGCGCCATGACCCTGCAACAGCTGCATGCCGTCAAGCTCTGGCACGTGTCCCACAAGCACGACTGCCCGATCGAATACCACACCTGGGACACCGTGCTGACCGTCTGGCTGGTCGGCTGGATGGGCGAACCCGCCGCCCTGCTCCTGTGGTGGCCCGAGGTGGCCGTGGCCTGCGCACTGTTCTTTTTCGCGCCCACGGCCTATGTGGCGCTGCGCCGATCGCTGCACCAGCGCGGCCGGCTGCGCTGCGACTGGCTGGAGTCCCTGTCCCGATGAGCGTGCACGCGGTAACGTGCACGCCACATGACGCCCGCCCACACGACCCCTGACGACCCTTCGCTCCAGCCGGCCGAGGACATCGCACGCAGCCTGGCCGTTGACCCAGCCCTTGGGCTCACGCAAGAAGAAGCCGCGCGCCGGCTGGCGCAAGACGGCCCCAACGAGCTGCGCGCCGCGCCCGCGCGACCGCTGTGGCGGCGCATCCTGGC
Source organism: Rhizobacter sp. (assembly GCF_018780185.1). Classification (GTDB taxonomy): domain Bacteria; phylum Pseudomonadota; class Gammaproteobacteria; order Burkholderiales; family Burkholderiaceae_C; genus Rhizobacter. Next base: position 13,600 of record NZ_JADMJX010000314.1, on the reverse strand, counting down.
GCAGTTTCAAGACCCGCTCGTCTACCTGCTGCTGGTGGCGGTGGCGATCGCGCTCGCGGCCTGGTGGATCGAAGGCCGGGTCGGCTGGCCGGTCGACGCCATCGTGATCACGCTGGTGGTGCTGCTCAACGCCGTGCTGGGCCATGTGCAGGAGGCGCGTGCCGAGAACGCGGTGGCGGCGCTCGCGCGCATGACCGCCGTCAGCTCCACCGTGCTGCGCGACGGCCAGGAGCAGCGTGTACCGAGCGCGCAGCTGGTGCGCGGCGACGTGCTGGTGCTGAACGAAGGCGACGCGGTGGGTGCCGATGCGCGGCTGCTGCGCGCCACCGCGCTGCGAGTACAGGAGGCCTCACTCACCGGCGAGAGCGAGGCGGTGCTGAAAAACGCCGCCACCTTGAGCGCGGCTGCGCCGCTGGCCGAGCGCCACAACATGGTGTTCAAGGGCACGGCGGTCGCCCAGGGCACGGCGCGCGGCGTGGTCACCGCCACCGGCATGGGCACCGAGATGGGCGCCATCGCCCAGATGCTCGACGCCACCGTCGACGCGCCCACCCCGCTGCAAAAAGAGGTGGCCCGCATCGGCCGCATGCTGGGCATCGCGGTGCTTGTGATCGCGGTGGTGGTGGTCTGCACGGTGTTGCTGCTGTCCGAGATCCGCACCGCATCGGACGTGATCGCCGTGCTGCTGCTCGGCGTGTCGCTGGCGGTGGCGGCGGTGCCCGAGGGGTTGCCGGCCATCCTGTCGGTGGTGCTCGCGCTCGGCGTGCAACGCATGGCCGCGCGCAACGCGGTCGTCAAGAAACTCTCGTCGGTCGAGACCCTCGGCGCCGCCTCGGTGATCTGCTCCGACAAGACCGGCACGCTGACACGTTCGGAGATGACCATCGGCCGTGTGATGACGGCCTCGGGCACGAGCCAGGTCACCGGCGTGGGCTATGCACCGCAGGGGCAGGTCGAGCACCAGGGCAGCGTGCTGGCCGCCGGCGGGCCACTGCACGCCGAGCACATCGTGCTGCTGAGCGGCGGCAGCCTGGCCAGCAACGCCGGCCTGCGCCAGCGGCCCAACGGCGAGTGGGAGATCCACGGCGACCCGACCGAAGCCGCCTTCCTGGTGGCCGAACGCAAGCTCGGCGTGCACGAGCGGCGCGAGCAGCGCTTCGACCGTGTGAGCGAGATCCCGTTCACCTCCGACCGCAAGATGATGTCGAGCATCGAGCGCGACCATGAACAAGGCGACGCGCTGGTGGTCGTCACCAAGGGCGCGCCCGACGTGCTGATGCAGCACTGCACGCGGGTGCGCGTGGGCATGGAGGTGCTGCCCTTCGACGACGCGCAGCGCGCACGCGCGGCGGCCGACGTGGCAGCCTTGTCCGACGAGGCCTTCCGAACCATGGCGGTGGCCTACCGACCGCTCGCGCCCGGTGAAGACCCGCAGTCCGGCGAAGCGATGGAGCACGACCTGATCTTCGTCGGCACGGTCGGCATCATCGACCCGCCACGCGAAGAAGCCGCGGTGGCCATTGCCGAGGCGCACCGCGCCGGCATCCGCGTGATCATGATCACCGGCGACCACCCGCGCACGGCAGCGCGCATCGCCGCCGATCTGGGCATCGTGAAGCCTGGAGAGACGGCGCTGAGCGGCGCCGACCTCGATCAACTCGACGCCGCCGGCCTGGCCACCGCCGTGCGCACCACCTCGGTCTATGCGCGGGTCGCGCCAGTGCACAAGCTGCGCATCGTCGACGCGCTGCAGGCCGACGGCAACGTGGTCGCAATGACCGGCGACGGCGTGAACGACGCTCCCGCGCTCAAGTCGGCCGACATTGGCGTGGCCATGGGCATCACCGGCACCGAGGTCACCAAGGAAGCGGCCAAGATGATCCTGGCGGACGACAACTTCGCCACCATCGTCGAGGCGGTGCGCGAGGGGCGGCACATCTTCGACAACATCCGCAAGTTCCTGCGCTACCTGCTGTCATCCAACATGGGCGAGGTGTTGACGGTGTTTCTCGGCGTGGTGGGCGCCGGCGTGATCGGCCTGGGCGGTGGCGCGGCCGGCGCGGCGCTGGTGCTGCCGCTGCTGGCCACACAGATCCTGTGGATCAACCTCATCACCGACTCCGGGCCCGCGCTGGCGATGGGTGTCGACCCCGAGACCGACGACGTGATGGCCCGCCCGCCGCGCCGCATGAACGAGCGCGCCATCGATGCGCGCATGTGGTGGGGCGTGATGTGGGGCGGGCTGGTGATGGCGCTGGCCACCCTGCTCACGATCGACCTCTACCTGCCCGGCGGGCTGATCGAGAGCCACCTGAGCACCGAAGGCATCGCCAACGCTCGCACCGCCGGCTTCACGGTGCTGGTGTTCGCGCAGCTCTTCAACTGCTTCAACACCCGCTCCGAGACGACCAGCGCCTTCCACCACCTCTTCGTCAACCGCTGGCTGTGGGGTGCGATCGGCGTGTCGGTGCTGCTGCAGGTGGCCGTGGTGCACGTGGGCCTGCTCAACCTGGCCTTCGGCACAGTGCCGCTCAGCCTCGAACAGTGGGCCGTCTGCGTGGCGATGGGCAGCGCGGTGCTGTGGCTGGGCGAGTTGCGCAAGTGGGTGCTGAGAAGCCGGGACGCCCGGCCGCGCGCTTGATGCACGACAAGACCCTGTGAGGCGCGCGATGCTCTGATCCAGTTTTGACTGATTGGAGTTCACCATGTCCCGTGACAACACCCTGCAAGGAAAGGTGGCGCTGGTCACCGGCGCCGGCTCGGGCATCGGCCGTGCCATCGCCCTGCTCTATGCCCAGGAGGGCGCGCGGGTGCTGGTGTCTGACCTGGACGCCGCCGGTGGCGAAGAAACCGTGCGCCTGGTGCGCGAGGCCGGCGGCCAGGCCGTGTTCGCCCGCGCCGACGTGGCCCAGTCCGACGACGCGCGCGCGCTGGTCGAGCGCGCCGTGCAGGCCTTCGGCCGGCTCGACATCGCCTGCAACAACGCCGGCATCGGCGGCGACATGGGCCCCACGGCCGATTACCCGATCGAGGGCTGGCAGCGGGTGATCGACGTCAACCTCTCCGGCGTGTTCTACGGCATGAAGTACCAGATCACGCAGATGCTGAAAGACGGCGGCGGCGCCATCGTCAACATCGCATCCATCCTCGGCCAGGTGGCGTTTGCCAACGCGCCGGCCTACACCGCAGCCAAGCACGGTGTGGTCGGGCTCACCAAGGCGGCGGCGCTCGAATACAGCGCCCAGGGCGTGCGCGTCAACGTGGTCGGGCCGGCCTTCATCCACACGCCGATGATCGCGGCGCTGGAAAGCGACGCACCGACGGAACAGGCATTGATCGCGCAACACCCGATCGGCCGCCTGGGCCGCCCGGAAGAGGTGGCCGAACTGGTGTTGTGGCTCAGCTCGCCGCGCGCTTCGTTCGTGACCGGCGCGTACTACGCGGTCGACGGGGGCTACCTGGCGCGCTGAGACCGTGTTGGCCTAGATCTGGCGCGCCTCGAAGGTGTTGCACTGGGCCACGCTGCCGGTCTGGATGCCCTTCTTGAACCAGGCCACCCGCTGCGCGCTGCTGCCGTGGGTGAAGGTCTCGGGCTGCACCGTGCCGCGTGACTTGCGCTGCAGTGTGTCGTCTCCGATCTGCGATGCCGCGTTGAGCGCTTCTTCCAGGTCGCCCTGCTCCAGGATCTGCCGTGCGTTCTGCGCATGGTGGGCCCATACGCCGGCAAAACAGTCGGCCTGCAGCTCCAGGCGCACGCTGAGCGCGTTTTGCTGCGCCTCGCTGACACGCCCGCGCATGCCGTCGACCTTGCCGCTGATGCCCATCAGGTTTTGCACATGGTGGCCCACCTCGTGGGCGATCACGTAGGCCTGGGCAAAGTCGCCCGGCGCGCCCATGCGGTTGCGCATGGTTTCGTAAAAGGTGAGGTCGATGTAGACCTTCTGGTCGCCAGGGCAATAAAACGGCCCCATCGCCGCTTCGCCGCGCCCGCAGGCCGTGGGCTCGCTGCCACGAAAGAGCCGCAGCTTGGGCTCGCGGTAGGTGCTGCCCATCTGCTTGAACTGCTCGCGCCAGACGTCTTCGGTGTCGGCCAACACGACCGAGACGAACTGGGCCAGCTTGTCGTTCGCCGGCGGGCGCGCGGCGGGCGCCTGCTGCGCCTGCGGCGCCATGCCACCGTCGCCACTCAGCAGCCCCAGCACGGTCAGCGGGTTGATGCCGAAGACCCAGCCGGCCACCAGGGCCACGGCCACCGTGCCCAGGCCGATGCCACGACCACCCCCGAGGCGGAAACCGCCGCCCCCGCCGCCACCGCTGCTGCGCGCGTCTTCGACGTTGTCGCTTTCGCGATTGCCTTCCCACTTCATGCTGCGCTCCCCGGTGTTGGCCGAAGGGGCATGGTAACGAAGGCCCAAAACAAAAAGGCTGCCGATGGCAGCCCTTCGAGGGGTCAATCAGGGCGCCAGCTCAGTGCGCCGTGTCTTCGCTCTTGGCGTACTGCGCAAACAGCTGCAAGGCCAGTCGCTGCAACACCTCATCGGCACTGCTGTGGCCCACGGCGATGCGCTCGAAGGCGTAAGACCGGTCAAACATCATGCGCGCCACGTTCACGGGCAGGGCCTGCTCGGCCATCTTGCTGCGAAAGCGCCCCAGCGTCTTCAGGTCGTCGATCAGCGCCACCGGCCGGTCACCCGCGGGGTGATTGACAGGCGACAGCTCGAAAGCTTGGGACAAGGCATTCATGGGGTGACTCCATGTGAAGCGTGTGCCCACACGATAGCCAGACCCTGAAATCTCGTTCGTCAGAAATGAACGGGTTGCAGCGGTCAGTTGAGCGCCGAACTCCGCACCCTGCGTACTAACGCACGTTCCGGCAGGGGCTAAGTTTTCGGCAAGGTGACGCCGCGCTGGCCCTGGTACTTGCCACCGCGGTCCTTGTAGCTCGTCTCGCAGACCTCGTCGCTCTCGAAGAACAGCACCTGGGCGCAGCCTTCACCGGCGTAGATCTTGGCGGGCAGCGGCGTGGTGTTGCTGAACTCCAGCGTCACATAACCTTCCCACTCGGGCTCGAAGGGGGTCACGTTGACGATGATCCCGCAGCGGGCGTAGGTGCTCTTGCCCAGGCAAATGGTCAGCACGTTGCGCGGGATGCGGAAGTACTCCATCGTGCGTGCCAGCGCAAAGCTGTTGGGCGGGATCACGCAGACGTCGGAGTTCATGTCGACGAAGCTCTTCTCGTCGAAGTTCTTCGGGTCGACCACGGTGCTGTAAATGTTGGTGAACACCTTGAACTCGGGCGCGCAGCGGATGTCGTAGCCATAGCTGCTGGTGCCGTAGCTCACGATCTTGTGGCCGTCGGCCGAGTGGCGCACCTGGCCCGGCTCGAAGGGCTCGATCATTCCGTGCTCTTCGGCCATGCGGCGGATCCACTTGTCGCTCTTGATGCTCATGCGCGTGTTACCAGGGGTTGGGCGGAACGGGGCTCCGATTGTAGGGAGCCGGGGCGGGGGTGCGGCGTTGCGCGGTCAGGCCGGCTGTTGCAGCCCTGTACAAATACCATGGTCACCCGGCCGGCATCGGCCCAAAATACAGGCCACGACCCCTTGTGGAGACAAACCATGAGCGCACAACGCAGCACCCTCGATCTGCTTGCCCAATACGCCAGCTACCACCGCGACCGCCGCAACATCCTCACCCATTTCGTCGGCGTGCCGATGATCGTGTTCGGCGTGGGCGTGTTGCTGGCCCGCCTGCACCTCACCGTGCCGGGGCTGGACGTCACCGCCGGCTGGGTGGCGTTCTGCCTGGCAGCCGCCTGGTATCTGAGCCGCCGCGGCCCGCTCAGCCTGGGCTTTGCCGTCACCGCGGCCACCGGCGTGCTGATCGCACTCGCCCACACCGTGTCGGGCGGCAGCGTCGCCAGCTGGCTGAGCTGGGGCGTGGGCATGTTTGCCATCGGCTGGGTGATCCAGTTCGTCGGCCATTACTACGAGGGCCGCAAGCCTGCGTTTGTCGACGACATCGTGGGCCTGCTGGTCGGCCCGATGTTCGTCACCGCCGAAGCGATGTTCATGCTGGGCTGGAACAAGCCGCTGCTGGCCGAGATCGAGCGCCGCGCGGGGCCCACCCACATCCGCGACCTGGCCCACCCGGCCTGAACGGCGTCTTGAAAGCCGTTCGCTGATGCGGCGCCTGCTGTGGCGCGTCGGCCTAGCGCTGCTGGGCCTGGTTTTGCTGCTCGCCGCTTTTGTCGCCGTTCAGATCCAGCGCCACCCCGCACTCGCCCCTTATCAAGCGCTCAACTTGCCCGCGGCCAGCGGCGGAGAAGCCGTGACGGTGCGCTTTGCCGGTGTCACCACCCTGCTCTTCGACGACGGCGAAACCGCCTGGATGACCGACGGCTTTTTCAGCCGGCCGGCCTTGTGGCCCACCTTCACCAGCAAGATCGGCCCCGACACCGCCGTGATCGAGCGCGAGTTGGCGCGCCTGGGGGTGACCCGCCTGGCCGCCGTGGTGCCCGTGCATTCGCACTACGACCACGCAATGGACTCGCCGCTGGTGGCCCAGCGCACCGGCGCCTTGCTGCTCGGCTCGGCCTCCACACTCAACCTGGGCCGCGGCCTGAATCTGCCCGAAGACCGCATGCGCCTGGTCAAGCCGGGTGACGTGGTGACGCTGGGCAAGTTCACACTGCGTTTCATTGCCAGCCGCCACAGCCCCACGCCCTACAGCGACGGCGTGCATGCCGACACGCTCGATGCCCCGCTCACCCCGCCCGCACGCGCCACGGCCTACCCCGAAGGCCAGGTCTGGTCGATCGTGGTGGAGCACGCGTCGGGCAATCGCATGCTGGTGCAAGGCAGCGCCGGCATCGTGCCGGGCGCACTGGCGGGGTTGAAGGTCGACACCGTGTTCCTCGGCGTGGGCACGCTGGGCAAGAAGGACGAGGCCTATCGCAGCGCCTATTGGCAAGAGACCGTGCGCGCCAGCGGCGCCAAACGCGTGATCCCCGTCCACTGGGACGACTTCTGGCTGCCGCTTGACCAGCCGCTGCAAGCCATGCCGCTGCTGTTTGACGACTTCGACGTGGTGATGGCCGACCTCACGAAACGCGGCGCAGCCGACGGGGTCGAGGTGCGGCTGCCGCCGACCTTCACCCCGTTTGCGCCCTGAACCTCGTCAGGTCGTCTTCGACACCGTGATGGTCGGGAACTTCGACGAGAAGTCTTTCGCCCGCTGCGCGATCTTCACAGCCAGCTGCCGCGCCATCGCCTTGTAGAGGCCGGCAATCTCGCCATCGGGCTCGCTCACCACGGTCGGCGAGCCCGAATCGGCTTGCACCCGGATGCCCATGCTGAGTGGCAGCGCACCCAGGTAGTCCATGTTGAACTCGGCGGCCATCTTCTTGCCGCCGTCTTCACCGAAGATGTGCTCCACGTGACCGCAGTTGGTGCAGACGTGCATTGCCATGTTTTCGACGATGCCGAGGATCGGCACACCCACCTTCTCGAACATCTTGATGCCACGGCGCGCGTCGAGCAGCGCAATGTCTTGCGGCGTGGTGACGATCACCGCGCCGGTGAGCGGCACGCGCTGGCTGAGCGTCAGCTGGATGTCGCCGGTACCCGGCGGCATGTCGACGATCAGGTAGTCGAGCTCACGCCAGTTGGTCTGGCGCAGCAGTTGGTCGAGCGCCTGGGTGGCCATCGGGCCGCGCCAGATCATGGCGTTGTCGGCCTCGACCAGGAAGCCGATCGACATCACCTGCACGCCGTGGTTTTCCATCGGCTCCATGGTCTTGCCGTCGGCACTCTCGGGCCGGCCCGACAGGCCCAGCATCATCGGCTGGCTGGGGCCGTAGATGTCGGCGTCCAGAATGCCCACGCTCGCGCCTTCGGCCGCCAGCGCCAGGGCCAGGTTGACCGCGGTGGTGCTCTTGCCCACGCCCCCCTTGCCCGAGGCCACGGCGACGATGTTCTTCACGTTGGGCAGCAGTTGCACGCCGCGCTGCACCGCGTGGGCCACGATCTTGGTGGCCAGGTGCGCCTGCACGCTCGCCACCCCCGGCACCGCCATGGCCGCCGTGGTCACGGCGGCGGTCAACGATGCGATCTGGCTCTTGGCGGGGTAGCCGAGCTCCACGTCAAAGTGGACGGTATCCCCGGCAATGCGCAGGTTCTTGACCTGCTTGGTGCTGACAAAATCTTTGCCCGTGTTGGGGTCGATGACACCCTTCAACGCATCGAGCACTGCGGTTTCAGTAATGGCCATGGCAATCGCTTTGCAGAGGGAAAAAGAGGCCGGGCCAGTCTAGCGCAGGCCCCTTCGACAGGCTCAGGGCAGGCCTTCTCACCCGTGGCAGCGGGCCTAGAATCGAGCGCTTCCCCGTTTCGAGCCCCGCCCGATGACCCGCAAGCTCTTCGTCACCACCGCCCTGCCCTACGCCAACGCGCCGTTCCACGTCGGGCACATGATGGAGTACATCCAGGCCGACATCTGGGTGCGTTTCCAGCGCATGGCGGGCAACGAGGTGCACTTCGTCTGCGCCGATGACGCGCACGGCGCGCCCATCATGATCGCGGCCGAAAAGGCCGGCAAGACGCCACAGCAGTTCGTGGCCGAGATCGCCGCCGGCCGCAAGCAGTACCTCGACGGCTTTCACATCGGCTTCGACAACTGGCACTCGACCGACGGCGCCGAAAACCACGCACTGGCGCAAGACATCTATCGCGCGCTGCGCAAGCAGGGGCTGATCGCCGAGCGGGTGATCGAGCAGTTCTTCGACCCGGTCAAGAGCATGTTCCTGCCCGACCGCTACATCAAGGGCGAGTGCCCCAAGTGCGGCGCCAAAGACCAGTACGGCGACAACTGCGAGGTGTGCGGCGCGGTCTACGCACCCACCGAGCTGAAGAACCCGTACTCGGCGTTGAGCGGCGCCACGCCGGTGTTGAAGAGCAGCTCGCACTACTTCTTCCAGCTCTCGTCCGACCGTTGCATCGAGTTCCTGCAGCAATGGACGACCACCCCCGGGCGTCTGCAACCCGAGGTGCTGAACAAGATCAAGGAGTGGTTCGCCGTCGACGAGCACGGCCACGTGGGCCTCAACGACTGGGACATCTCCCGCGACGCGCCCTACTTCGGCATCGAGATCCCCGACGCGCCGGGCAAATACTTCTACGTGTGGCTCGACGCGCCGGTGGGCTACCTCGCGTCGCTGAAGAACCTGTTCGACAAGACGGGCCGTGATTTCGACGCCTTCATGGCCGACCCGAGCGTGGAGCAGGTGCACTTCATCGGCAAGGACATCATCACCTTCCACACCCTCTTCTGGCCCGCAATGCTGCACTTCAGCGGCCGCAAGACACCGAACCACATCAACGTGCACGGCTTCCTCGCGTTGAGCGGCGAGAAGATGAGCAAGAGCCGCGGCACCGGCATCTCGCCGCTCAAGTACCTGCAGCTCGGCATGAACGCCGAGTGGCTGCGCTACTACATCGCCGCCAAGCTCAACGCGCGTGTCGAAGACATCGACTTCAACCCCGATGACTTCGTGGCCCGCGTCAACTCCGACCTGGTCGGCAAGTACGTCAACATCGCCAGCCGCGCCGCGGGCTTCATCACCAAGCGCTTCGGCGGCAAGCTCTCCGGCGACATGGGCGTCGAGGGCCGTGTGCTACTCGACGGCCTGCGCGCTCACCGCGCCGCCATCGCCGAGCTGTACGAAGAGCGCGAGCTGGGCAAGGCGCTGCGCGAGGTCATGCTGCTGGCCGACCGCGTGAACGAATACGTCGACCAGAACAAGCCCTGGGAACTGGCCAAACAAGAGGGCCGCGACGCCGTGCTGCACGACGTGTGCACCGTCTGCATCGAGGCCTTCCGCCTGCTCACCATCTACCTGAAACCGGTGCTGCCGGCGCTGGCCGCGCAGGTCGAGGCCTTCTTGCGCGTGGAGCCGATGGACTTTGCCGACGCGTCACGGGCGCTGGGCGCCCACACGATTGGCGAGTACAAACACGTGATGCAACGGGTCGACCCCAAGATGCTCGATGCCCTCTTCGAGCCCGCCGTGGTGGAAGCGCCGCCACCGGGTGGCGAGCCGCTTGCCGATGAAATCAAGATCGACGACTTCACCAAGGTGGACCTGCGCATCGCGAAGATCGTCAACTGCGAGCAGGTCGTTGGCTCCGACAAGCTGCTGCGCCTGACGCTCGACGTCGGCGAAGGCAAGACGCGCAACGTCTTCAGCGGCATCAAGAGCGCCTACCAACCCGAAGACCTGATCGGCAAGTTCACCGTGATGGTGGCCAACCTCGCGCCGCGCAAGATGAAATTCGGCATCAGCGAGGGCATGGTTCTTGCGGCTTCGCATGCCGATGAAAAGAACAACCCTGGGCTCTACGTGCTCGAACCCTGGCCCGGCGCCACGCCGGGCCTGCGCGTGCGCTGACGCCGCTCTCTGAGACATGGCCTTCTCACTGCATCCCTTTCGACCCCGTCTGCTGGATGCTCTGAAGGGCTACAACCGCCAACACTTCGTGGCCGACCTGGGCGCTGGCCTCACGGTCGGCATCGTCGCCCTGCCGCTGGCCATGGCGTTTGCCATCGCCTCGGGCGTGAAGCCCGAGCAAGGCATCTTCACCGCCATCATTGCGGGCTTCATCATCTCGGCGCTGGGCGGCTCCAGCGTGCAGATCGGCGGGCCGGCGGGGGCGTTCATCGTCATCGTCTATGGCATCGTGCAGCGTTACGGCCTGACCAACCTGCTGATCTCCACGGCCCTGGCGGGCATGCTGCTGTTTCTGATGGGGCTGTTCAAGCTCGGCGTGCTGGTGCGCTACATCCCCATCACGATCGTGATCGGTTTCACCAATGGCATCGCGGTGCTGATCGCGTTTTCACAGGTCAAAGACCTGCTCGGCCTGCAGATCGGCAAGCTGCCGAGCGACTTCTTTGCGCAGCTGCACCTGCTGGTGACGCACCTGGGCACCCTCAACCCCTATGCGATGGCGCTGGGAGCGCTGTGCGTGCTGATGCTGGCCGTCTGGCCGCGCCTGTTCGCCAGCAACTCGCTGCTGCCGGCCGATCTGCTCGAAGGCCGCACGCTGCGCACCGCCGCGCGCGTGCCCAGCCCCATCGTCGCGCTGGTCGGCCTGTCATTGCTCGCGTTCTGGCTGGAGCTGCCGGTCGAGACCATCGGCACGCGCTTCGGCGGCATTCCGCAGAGCCTGCCCACACTGGAGCTGCCACCCTTCAGCTGGCAAAGTGCCAAGGAGCTGGTGTTCCCCACGCTGACGATCGCGCTGCTGGGGGCCATCGAATCGCTGCTGTGCGCGCGCATCGCCGACAACCTGATCGACAAGCCCCGCCACGACCCCAACCAGGAGCTGATGGCGCAAGGCGTGGCCAACATGGTCGTGCCGTTCTTCGGGGGCATTCCGGCCACGGGCACCATCGCCCGCACCGTGACCAGTGTGCGGGCGGGCGCCTTCAGCCCGATCGCCGGCATCGTGCATTCGCTCACCTTGCTGCTGGTGGTGCTGGTGGCCGCACCGTTGGCGCAAAGCGTGCCGCTGGCGGTGCTCGCCGGCATCGTGCTGTTTGCCGCCTGGAACATGGGCGAGTGGCACGAGTTCCGGCGCCTGCGCCACTTCAGCGCGGCCTACCGCACGGTGCTGCTCGGCACCTTCTTCCTGACCGTGGTGTTCGACCTCACGGTGGCGGTGCAGGTGGGCCTGGTGCTCGCCTGCGGCTTCTTCATCTACAACATGAGCACGCTGTTTCGCGTGGAGACCGTGTCCGATGCCCCCGCCGGGGTGCATGTCTTGCGCGTCTACGGCGCGCTGTTCTTCGGCGCCGTCAACAAGGTCGAGGCCATCTCGCAGAACCTGCCCGACGGCACCCACGCCGTAGTGCTGGAGATGCACCAGCTGGTGAAGATCGACAACTCGGGGCTCGATGCGCTATCGCAACTGCACCGCGCCCTCGACCGCCAGCAGATCCGCCTGGTGCTGTGCGATCTCAACGAACAACCACGCGCCATCATCCACAGCGCCGGCTTCGATGCCGTGCTCGGCGAGGCCAACCTCACCGCCCATTTGGGGGCCGCACTGGCGCGGGCGACCGAGCCTGCCTGAGCTATGCTTTTCCGTTGGGAACAGGGAGAGTTTCAGTGGGATTTCTAGACGACCTCAAGCGCCAGGCCGATGCGCTGAAGACTCAGCAGACGCTCGACACAGCCACGCTGGCGCGCAACGCCGCGCTCGTGGAGGCGGCCTGCAAGACGATCTGGCACTACTGGCTTGAGCTTGCCCAGCAGCTCAACGTGCTGCAGCCCACCGCGCCGGTGCGCTTCTCGCTCGACAAGAGCACCCCGCTCGACGGGCTCAAGCGCTGCGACTTCCGGGTCGACGCGCGGCGCAAGCAGCACCGCGGCGAAGAGGTGTACGACCACGTGGTGATCCATGCGCTGCAGAAGTCGGGCCGCACGCTCACCATGAGCAAAGACTTCCCGCCCGAGATCGAGCGCCTTGAATCGAAGCTGCGCCAGGCCGGCATTTCGCCCGACACCCAGTGGGTGCGCCACCCCGAGAGCGGCCGGCTCGAAGAGGTGCGCTTCAGCTTCGTCGCCGACCTGACGATGATGGTGCGGGTGCTGCCCGACCACGATCAAGGCAAGCTGCGCTTCCAGATCAACAACTTCGACTGCCTGGAGACGGTGACCGCTGACTTCCCCGCGCACCTCGTGGGCTCGGATCTGCTGGACCAGTTGGCACGCTGGATGATGGGCGAACCCAGCCCGTTTCTCCAGCGAGCGGAAGGCGTTCGCCGGGTTGAAGCCTAGTGATGGCCGCCCCCACGTCGCTTCGCTCCTGCCCCCCAATGGGGCGCAGCCTGGCTTCGGGCGGCCGGGCGCCGGGCTGCCGCTAAAATCGCCGCTTCACTCTGCCGCCGGCTCCCGCGCGCCAAGACCACCATGCCGCTGTTCTGGAAAGCCTACAAGTCCGACGTCACCTCGTTCATCGAGGAGCTGAAGGCCAAGAAACCCACCCTGGAAGCCGAGCAACGCCAGGGCCGTGCCCTGCTGTGGGACAAACCGGTCGACCGTGCCACCCAGGCCGAGTACCGCGACGCCCAAGTTGCCCAGCAGCCGTACGTCTACCAGACCAAGCGCTAGTCTGACGCCCTGAGCCCAGCGTGAGTACCGCAGTGATGGCGCCCGAAGCGGCTGCCGTGCCCGATGTCGTCGACCACGTGGCCGTGGCCCGCCTGTATGGCGAGCCGCTGTTCACGATGCCGCACGACCTGTACATCCCGCCGGATGCGCTCGAGGTGTTTCTAGAGGCCTTCGAAGGCCCGCTCGACTTGCTGCTCTACCTGATCCGCAAGCAGAACTTCAACATCCTCGACATCCCGATGGCGGCGGTCACCCGCCAGTACCTGAGCTACGTGGACGAAATCCGCGCCAGCAACCTGGAACTGGCGGCCGAGTACCTGCTGATGGCGGCGATGCTGATCGAGATCAAGTCGCGCATGCTGCTGCCGCCCAAGAAGGTGGCCGAAGGGCAGGAGCCCGAAGACCCGCGTGCCGAGCTGGTGCGCC
>NZ_JADMJX010000401.1 GCF_018780185.1 Rhizobacter sp. | reverse complement strand
GGTCGAGCGCCTGGTTGGCGCTGTTGGCGTGCAGCGTGGCCATGCACAGGTGGCCAGTTTCAGCGAAGGCCACGGCGTGCTCCATGGTCTCGCGGTCGCGGATTTCGCCCATCAGGATCACATCGGGCGCCTGGCGCAGCGTGTTCTTCAGCGCCTGGCCCCAGCCTTCGGTGTCGATGCCCACTTCACGCTGGGTGACGATGCAGTTCTTGTGCGGGTGCACGAACTCGACCGGGTCTTCGATGGTGATGATGTGGCCGTAGGAGTTTTCGTTGCGGAAGTCGACCATCGCCGCCAGCGAGGTGCTCTTGCCCGAGCCGGTGGCGCCCACGAAGATGACCAGGCCACGCTTGGTCATGGTCACGTCTTTCAGCACCTGGGGCAGGTTCAGGCCGTCGATGGTGGGCAGGGTCTGCGGAATCGTCCGCAACACCAGGCCCACATGGCCCTGCTGCACGAAGGCGTTGACACGGAAGCGCCCGATGCCCTGCGGCGAGATCGCGAAGTTGCACTCCTTGGTGCGCTCGAATTCAGCGGCCTGCTTGTCGTTCATCACCGAGCGGGTCAGCGCCAGGGTGTGCTGGCTGGTCAGCGGCTGTGGCGACACCTTGGTCACCTTGCCGTCGACCTTGATCGCGGGCGGGAAGTCGGCCGTGAGGAACAAGTCGGAACCGTTGCGCGACACCATCAGGCGCAGCAGGTCGTTGACGAATTTGGATGCCTGGTCTCTTTCCATATGTCCTTCTTTCTGCGACCTAGTTGCTCGACAACAGAGCACTCAGGCGCGCACTGACCTGCCTCAAACGCAATGACAGGCGCCGCGACAGCGAGGCCAACAGGGCCAAGCCGAGCCGCGGCTCGTTCATGATCATCTCATCCAGGCGCTGTGCATCCACCACCGCCAAAGAGCAGGGTGTGAGCGTGGTGCACGCCGAGAACCGCGCCCCTGCATCGAGCAGAGACATTTCGCCCAGCATATCGCCCGCCCGTGCCTCGGCCAAGCGGGCGCGGCCACCCCAAGGCTGAACGCGGTCGACGGCCAAGGTGCCTTCGAGCACGATCAGCATGTAGTCGCCCTGCTCGTCCTGCCCGATCACCTCTTGATTGACCGGCACGGTGACGAACTGCAGGTACTGGCTCATGCGCTGCAGCTCGGTGGGGGCCAGAGCCGCCACATAGCGGTCGGCGCCCCAGAGTTTGGCGAACATGGGCTCGGCGAGCTTGCGATCGAGCGGCTGGGCGCCCACTTCCTTGGCACGGTTGACCCAGGTCGCCAGCGCCTGGGCCTCGTCGCCACGCTCCGAGAACTGGGTCGAGAAGAAGCCGGAGTCGGCCGGGTTGTCGCCGGCAGCGGACTCGGGCCCACCCGCGCCACGCTTGAGTCGATCAAACAGTTTCTTCACGGCGTGGGCCTTCGCTCCGCTTTGGGGAAGGCTCGTGTCAGCCGGGGAAGTTTTCCGGGAACTTGGCCTTGGCGCGCGCCTCGGCCGGTGAAATGATGTTGCGACGCACCAGGTCCGAGAGGTTCTGGTCGAGCGTCTGCATGCCCATGGTGTTGCCCGTCTGGATCGACGAGTACATCTGCGCGATCTTGTTTTCGCGGATCAGGTTGCGGATGGCCGCCGTGCCCAGCATGATCTCGTGCGCTGCCACGCGGCCGCTGCCGTCTTTCAGCTTGCACAGGGTCTGCGAGATCACCCCGATCAGTGACTCCGACAGCATCGAACGCACCATTTCCTTTTCAGCCGCCGGGAACACGTCGACCACGCGGTCGATGGTCTTTGCGGCCGAGCTGGTGTGCAGCGTGCCGAACACCAGGTGGCCGGTTTCCGCCGCAGTCAGCGCCAGGCGGATGGTTTCCAGGTCGCGCATTTCGCCCACCAGGATGGCGTCGGGGTCTTCACGCAGCGCCGAGCGCAACGCGTTGGCAAAGCTCAGCGTGTGCGGGCCGACCTCGCGCTGGTTGACCAGGCACTTCTTGGACTCGTGCACGAACTCGATCGGGTCTTCGACCGTGAGCACGTGGCCGTATTCGTTTTCGTTCAGGTGATTCACCATCGCCGCGAGCGTGGTCGACTTGCCCGAGCCGGTGGGGCCGGTGCACAACACCAGGCCGCGCGGCTTGAGCGCCAGCTCGGCAAACACCTTCGGGGTGTTGAGCTGCTCGAGCGTCAGGATCTTCGACGGAATGGTCCGGAACACGGCGCCCGCGCCGCGGTTCTGGTTGAAGGCGTTGAC
>NZ_JADMJX010000370.1 GCF_018780185.1 Rhizobacter sp. | reverse complement strand
GCCGGTGGCCAACACGGTGCAAGAAGACCTGCCGCAGTACCGCACCGAGATCCCGCCGGCGATGTCGCTGCACTACCACATGCACCGTGGCGCCCTGCGTGGCACGGGCGAGCTGACATGGCGCCCCGGCGCCAAGGGCTACGTGGCCCGGCTCGAGGGGCGCATCGCGGGCTTCAGCATCCTCACCTGGGTCAGCGAAGGCGGGTTCGACGCGGCCGGGCTCGCCCCGGTGCGCTACACCGACAAGCGCCGCGGCAAGAGCGAGCTGGCGGCCAACTTCCAGCGTGGCGCGGGCAAGATCACGTTTTCGGGGCCGAGCACCGAATACCCGCTGCTGCCGGGCTCGCAAGACCGCATGAGCTGGATGATCCAGATCGCGGCCATTGCCTCGGCCGACCCGAAACGCCTGTCCACCGGCGCACGGCTCGCGATGTATGTGGTGGGTGCGCGCGGCGATGCCGACGTGTGGTCCTTCAGGGTGCAAGGCACGGAGGAGGTCGCCACCGGCGACAGCCCGGTGCAGGCCATCAAGCTGGTGCGCGAGCCGCGCAAGCCGCACGACACGCGGGTCGAGGTGTGGCTGGCCCCGAGCCTGCACTACCTGCCGGTGCGCGCCCGCCTCGTCAGCGAAGGCTCGGCACTGGAGCTGCTGATGCAACGCGCGCAGCCGGCCTCTTGAGCACATGGCGCCTGGCTGCTTGGCCCACCCCTCTGCGGTGGGGGCCTTCTTGACCCCCCTGGCCACAGGGGCATGTGGGTGGGCCGGCGGCTTGAATATTGCGTCGTGACCCCGAGTTAACCGTGAAGGAGATGCTTTCATGCTGATGCTTTACAACTCGGACAACTTTGTCGTCGTCGAATTCGACGTTCCTGGCGAAACCACGGCCCACCACGAGACAGCGCTGTCACGCGGTGGCTACGAGATCGTCGACAAGTTCGCCCGCAAGGAAATCTTCATCGAGGGCGCCATGGCCGAGAGCTTCAAGGAAGGGGTCGAAGCCTTGATCGAGACCTCGCCCTCCGAAGAAGAGATGGACGACTACATCGAGCGTTACACCTCGCTGATGCAGCACCCGCTCGTGATGCACTGAAAGACCGATGCCCTCAACAGGCCCGCGTGCCGCAAGCGTGAATTGCGGCACGCGGGCCTGTCTTCTTGATGCATTCGGCCTGCGCAGCTGAAGTAAGGTCGACCAGGACGGGGCTTGCCGCTCGGCGCAGGGTGCGCCAAGATGGCCCCGCATTCCCGCTGGAGAGGCTCATGGCGACCCCTCACCTTGATGCACGCGTGGTGTTGTCACCCGGCCTGAAAGAAGCGCCGGTGCTGGACCGCATGTGCTCGCAGTTCGTGCTGACGCTGACCGTGCGGCACGCGGGGCGCTTCAACGTGCGGCGTGACTCGAACGGCCTGCTCTCGCTGACCGGCAAGCACCTGGTGTGGCCGAGTTCGGTGCTGGCGCGGCTGCGCAGCTTCTTGAACAACCGCTGCAAGGGCAACGAACACTGGGCCGGCCACGAAAGCTTGAGCGACACCGCCTTCATGCAGCGCCACGGCGCCTGGAACGGGCCGTATGAAGAAGGCACCCTCTTCTTCTACATCGACGAATACATCAAGGACGCCCCCAAGGACCTGCTCGCCGTGCTCGGTGCCACCGCCGACTGGCTCGACCGCAGCCTGAAAAAAGAATCGACCCTGGTCGAGAAAAACATCGACGCGTTGGCCGGCCTGCTGCAGCTCAACCCGGCCGAGCGGGCGCTGCTGCTCTACGGCACGCTCGCGCGCTACCAGCGTGACCTGCGCGGCCTCTTGGTCGAGTTCAAGGTGTCGAACGCGCAAGAGGCCTATGCCGCCATTGCCGCGGTGGCCGGCGTCAACGAACAAGACGTGGCCGAAGCGCTGCGCGCCGGCTCGCGCCTGGAGCGCACCGGCATGGTCGAGAACCTGATCTCCGAACACAACATCACCGACCTGGCCGACCTGATGAAGGTCAGCGAGCAGTTGCCGCCCGTGCTGATGCGCCACTACGAAGGCCCGTCGGACCTGATGGCCGTGTTCACCCGCCCGGCCACCCGCAGCGAGCTCACGCCAGGCGACTTTCACTTCGTCGGCGACGACCAGCAGATGCTGACCTCGCTCTTGCGCAACGCCGTGTCGCGCAAGGAGCCGGGGGTCAACGTGCTGCTCTACGGCCCGCCCGGCACCGGCAAGACCGAGCTCGCCAAGGTGGCCGCGCAATCGGCCG
>NZ_JADMJX010000269.1 GCF_018780185.1 Rhizobacter sp. | reverse complement strand
GAGCCGCCGACGAACTCGCCGTTCACGTAGAGCTGCGGGATGGTCGGCCAGTTGGCGTAGTCCTTGATGCCTTGCCGAACGGCTTCGTCTTCGAGCACGTTGAAGGTCTTCAGGTCGGTGACGCCACACGATTTGAGGATCTGCACCGCGCGGCCCGAGAAGCCGCACTGGGGAAACTGCGCCGTGCCCTTCATGAAGAGCACCACACGGTTGTTTTTGACGAGGGCATCGATGCGTTGTTGAACGTCGCTCATGGTCGCGCGCCGGGTGTGCCGGCAGTGTGATTGGGGATAAGCGAGGTTATACGGCAAACCAGGCGCCCGCGACGCGCCACGAGCACATGCCCTTGAGGCGCGTCAGCTCAGAACGAGTACGACACGCCCAGCTGCAGCAGCGGTGTGAAGCGCAGGTCGCGCATGGTGTCGTCGAGGCTTTGGTTGCCCAGTTTGGCGACCGATCGCGGGTGGAGTGCCATCAGGCCCAGGTCGGCCGACAGCCCCCAGCCGCCTTTGCTGGACAGGCCCGTGTAGCCCACGCCCAGGTAGGGCACGGTACCGTTGTTGTCGCTCGCGCTGCCATCAATGAGACCGCCGCCCAGCGAGCTGCGGCGGTCGATCGTCGCAGGGCTGCTCCACAGGGCGCCGCGTGCGCCGAGCATCAGCCCGCTGGTGGCGCGCAGGCCGCCCACGCTGCCCAGCCATGGGCGGCTGAGGTAGTAGTCGCCCATCAGGCTCAGGCTGTGGATGCGCAGGGGTTCGGAAGCGGGGTTGCCCAGCTCAGCTTGAAACGCTGCGGTGGTGCCGAAGCTCAGGCGGCCCTTCAGGCCCTGCCAGGCCGGGTGATCCAATGGCGTCTTCAAGCCCTCGCCCGAACCGGCGTGTGCAAACGTGGCCACCAGGGCCAAGGTTCCAACCAAGCAACGGACAACTTTGCGCACGGTGATCTCCGGGGTGCCCGGCCAGATTGCGGCGATCGAGCGGGGGATGTGGTTCATGCTACGCCGCTTGCCTGGGGCTGTGTAGCGTCATCATCTCTTTGGTGGATGGCTTATCCGGGGGGTGTGCAGCAATGCCGCAACACATGAATTTTTTCACGCCCGTCGGCCGCCCGTGCAGCGTGGAGTTCCCGACAAATCGGGCCGTGTCGTGACCTCGCCGAAACCGGCCGTGACGAGCAGGCTCGCCACGGCCGCGGCCTGATCGTGGCCGTGTTCGAGCAACAGCCAGGCGCCCGTGTTCAGGTGCTGCGATGCGCCGCTGATGATCTGGCCCAGCGCATCCAGGCCATGCACACCGGATGTGAGCGCCTGCACGGGTTCGTGCTGCAGTGCGGCAAGGTGCGCGTCGCCCTCGGCGATGTAGGGCGGGTTGCTGACGATCATGTCGAAACGTCGCCCGCCAACACCTTGCCACCAGTCGCTTTGCAGCAGCTCGATGTCGAGCTGCAGGCGCTTGGCGTTGCCGCGTGCCACCGCGAGCGCCTCGGCGCTTGCATCGAGCGCGCTCACACGGGCGCGCGGGCAAGCGTGCTTGAGCGCCAGCGCGATGGCGCCGCTGCCCGTGCCCATGTCGAGCACCTGCGGGTCGTTTGCACCACGCAGCAGCTCCAGCGCCCAGTCGACCAAGGTTTCGGTGTCGGGGCGTGGCACCAGCACCGCGGGAGACACCTGCAGCGTGAGCCCGTGAAACTCTTTTTCGCCGACCAGGTAGGCGAGCGGTTCACCGCCTGCGCGCCGCGTGAGGAGCTGGCGCAGGTGTTGCTGTTGAGTGGCGTCGAGTGCGGCATCGTCGTTGGCCAGCAGCCAGCTGCGCGAACGCCCGAGTACATGGCCCAACAGCAGCTGTGCATCGAGCCGGTCCACCCCCGCATGGCGCGCCTGCACCAACCCCTCGGCCACGGTGATCACGCGCCACGCCCTTCCAGCTCGGCCAGCTGTTCGGCAGCACGCGCGGCTTGCAGCGCGGCAAGCACGTCGTCGAGGTCGCCTTCCATGATGGCCAGCAGCTTGTAGAGCGTGAGGTTGATGCGGTGGTCGGTGAGCCGGCCCTGCGGGAAGTTGTAGGTGCGGATGCGGTCGCTGCGGTCGCCACTGCCGATCAGGCCCTTGCGCGTGGCGGCTTCCTTGGCGGCGCGTTCGCTGCGGTCCTTTTCGCGCAGGCGCGCGGCGAGCACCGCCAGGGCCTTGGCCTTGTTGCGGTGTTGCGAGCGGTCGTCCTGGCATTCGGCGACGATGCCGGTGGGCAGGTG
>NZ_JADMJX010000237.1 GCF_018780185.1 Rhizobacter sp. | reverse complement strand
TGCAACACCGACAGCAGCACCGGCTCGGCGTCGTCGAGCTTCTTGTCGCGCAGCAAGAGCACGGCGCGCTGCAGCATCTGCTGCTGTGCGAGCCGTGCAGCGCCGCTGAGGGGGCGGTGCTTGGACAACTCAGCCCCCGCCGGGCCGCCCCAAGGGGGCTGAGCGCCCCCGTGGGGGGCAGTGAACGAGGTGAGCGTGGGGGTTCACGATCTCAGTCGAAGGCATAGGCGAAATCGCCTGCGTCGACGCTCAGCTCCACCTTGCTCAGGGGTGCGCCCGAGGCCAGGCGGGTCAGGTATTCGTGGCTGATGCGCGGCAGCACGGTGTTGGTGAGCAGCGCGTCGATCACGCGGCCCCCGCTCTCCACCTCGTTGCAGCGGCTCACCACCAGCTTGACCACCTCGTCGTCGAAGACGAAGGGCACGCCGTGGTTCGCTTCGACACGCTTCTTGATGCGGTTGAGCTGCAGCTTGACGATGCGGCCCATCATGTCTTCTGACAGCGGGTAATAGGGAATGGTGACGATGCGGCCCAAGAGCGCGGCCGGGAACACCTTGAGCAGCGGCTCGCGCAGTGCCTTGGCAATGGCGTCGGGCGAGGGCATCAGCTCCGGGTCCTTGCACAGGTTCATGATCATGTCGCTGCCGGCGTTCGAGGTCAGCAGGATGATCGTGTTCTTGAAGTCGATCAGGCGGCCTTCGCCGTCTTCCATCCAGCCCTTGTCGAACACCTGGAAGAAGAGTTCATGCACGTCGGGGTGGGCTTTTTCCACCTCGTCGAGCAGCACCACGCTGTAGGGGCGGCGGCGCACGGCTTCGGTCAGCACGCCGCCTTCGCCGTAGCCCACGTAACCGGGGGGCGAGCCCTTGAGGGTGGAGACGGTGTGCGCCTCCTGGTACTCGCTCATGTTGATGGTGATGACGTTCTGCTCGCCGCCGTACAGCGCCTCGGCCAGGGCCAAGGCGGTTTCGGTCTTGCCCACACCCGAGGTGCCGGCCAGCATGAACACGCCGATCGGCTTGCTCGGGTTGTCGAGCATCGCGCGCGAGGTCTGGATGCGCTTGGCGATCATCTCCATCGCGTGGTCTTGCCCGATGACACGCGAGCCCAGCAGCTTGGGCAGGTTGAGGATGGTCTCGATCTCGTTGGCCGCCATGCGGCCCACCGGGATGCCCGTCCAGTCGCCGACCACGCTGGCCACGGCCTGGTAGTCGACGGTCGGCAGGATCAGCGGGCTCTCGCCTTGCAGCGCGGCCAGCTCGGCCTGCACCTTGTGCAGC
Source organism: Rhizobacter sp. (assembly GCF_018780185.1). Taxonomy (GTDB): domain Bacteria; phylum Pseudomonadota; class Gammaproteobacteria; order Burkholderiales; family Burkholderiaceae_C; genus Rhizobacter. The sequence continues at coordinate 968 of NZ_JADMJX010000237.1, read as the reverse complement.
TCGGTGAGGGCGGCGTCGCGCTCGGCGTCTGACAGTCGGGTCAGGTCGGGGGCTGCCGCCGCGGCGGCTTCGGCGCCTTTTTCCAGCTTGCTGCCGGTGCCTTCGACCGGCGCCGCGCCGTCGCGCAGCTTGGCGCGCAGGTCGAGCAGTGTGTCGACCAGGCCCTTTTCGGCTTGCCAGCGGGTTTGCAGCTTGTCGAGGCGGGCGCGCTCCTGGGCGAGTTGTTCTTCCACGAGTGCAGAGCGCTTCTTGGTGTCGATGCCGATCGCACCTTCGCGGGCGATGATGCCCTGCTCGGTTTCGAGCGACTCGATGCGCTTCATGCAGTCGTCCACCTCAGCTGGCGTGGCGTGCAGGCTCACGGCCACACGCGCGCAGGCGGTGTCGATCAGGCTGACCGATTTGTCAGGCAGCTGGCGGCCGGGAATGTAGCGGTGCGAGAGTTTCACCGCGGCTTCGAGCGCTTCATCGAGGATCTGCACCTTGTGGTGCTTCTCCATCGTCGAGGCCACGCCACGCATCATCAGGATGGCGCGGGTCTCGTCCGGCTCGTCGACGGTGATGCTTTGAAAGCGGCGTGTCAGCGCCGGGTCTTTTTCGATGTGCTTCTTGTACTCGGCAAAGGTGGTGGCGCCGATGGTGCGCAACTGGCCGCGCGCCAATGCAGGCTTCAGCAGGTTGGCCGCATCGCCGGTGCCGGCCGCACCGCCCGCACCGACCAGGGTGTGGGTTTCGTCGATGAACAGGATGATCGGCTTGGCACTGGCCTGCACCTCGTCGATGACCGAGCGCAGGCGCTGCTCGAACTCGCCCTTCATGCTGGCCCCGGCTTGCAGCAGGCCGACGTCGAGCACACGCAGCTCGACTTCTTTCAGTGCAGGTGGTACGTCGCCCCGCGCGATGCGCTGCGCAAAACCTTCGACCACGGCCGTCTTGCCGACACCGGCCTCGCCGACCAGGATGGGGTT
>NZ_JADMJX010000089.1:13071-17842 GCF_018780185.1 Rhizobacter sp. | reverse complement strand
CCGGCACCTGTGCCGCCCGCGCCACCGCCGCCTGCCCCACCACCACCGCCACCGCCGGCCACACCTTCCACCAGCGTGGTGGCGCGGCCTGCCAGGCCACCGCCGCCAGTGTTGCGGCTGTAGGCCGCGGTGTTGATGCCGCCGCTGCCGCCGGCCACGTTGGAAGTGATCATCGAACGATCTGGAGTCCCCTGGTCGGTACCCGCCCCGACACCCACGCCCACGCCTGCCCCCACACCAGGGCCTTGCTTGACGGGGGCCAACTGCACTGCGGTGGGCGCACCGCGCATCTCGGCCAAGGTGTCCTTCATCGCGAGCAGGCCCACACCCGCGGCCTTGCGGCGAGCGCCTTCGATCTCACCCGGCGGGCGGTTCGGCTGCGGCACACGGGCCTCGGGCACGGGCGCAGCCTTCTTCGGCGGCTCGTTCTTCACCGGCTCGGGCGTGCCCGGCGCCTTGGTGTCTTGCTCTTTGGTGACCTCGGGCTGCTTGACCACCGGCTTGGGTGGCGGCTCACGCTGTTCGATCAGCAGCTTGGCCAGGCGCGGCGACAAGTCGGGCGGCGCAGCGCGGTCGACCTTGGGCGTGGGCATCAGCAGCAGGAACAGGCACACCACCGCCACGGCGATCAGCACCGTGTTGAGGATGCGCCGGTAACGTTGGTCGTCTTCGGGGACGCCGGCCCAGGCCAGAACGGACGGGCGGAAGGTGATGGCGAGGGCAGCCATGGTCAGGTCTTCCTCTGCACGGCAAACGCGATTTCGGTGAAGTTCGCGCGTGCGCTGGTGTACATCACCTTGCGCAGCAGGCTGTAGGGCAGGCTCTTGTCGCCCATGATGGTCACGGCCTTGCTGCTGCCATCCTTGTCGGCACCCACCACCTGGCGGCTGGCGAGCAGGTCGAGCTCGGCCTTGAGGCCGGGGATCAGGTCACCCTGTATCGCGTTGGCCTCGGCCACGCTCGCCACCTTGCGGCCATCGACCACGATGTCGGTGTCGCTCACCGCAACGACGATGGTCTGGCGCGGCGCTTTCTCGGCAGTCGAGATCGGCAGCTTCACAGCCCGTGCGTTGGTCAGCACCTCGATGCCGGTGCTCGACATCAGGAAGAAGATCAGGATGGTGAAGATGTCGATCAGCGCCACGAGATTCATGTCGAGCCCGGACTGATTGCGCGCCTTGCGTTCGGCACGCTTCTGAAGCGGGGTCAGTTTCATGCGATGCCCTTCCCTATTTTTTGGCGACGCTCACCGGCGCATCGCCGATCGAGATGTCGGGGAACAGCTCGAAGTTCGGCGCCTTGGCTGCGGTACCCGGCGGGCGAACTTCACGCACGGTGTCCATCACCTGCACCAGCACGTCATACGCGGTGGTGGGCTGGGCCAGCACGCTGGCCGCCTTGGTGTTGGGGTACTGAGCCTTGATGTTCTGGATACGGGCGGAAAGCGCTGCCAGGTTGTAGCCCTGCGGGGTGTTGGCAATGCGCTCGATCAACCCGCCAATGCGGTCGCCGACCTCGATGGCGTCGGGCCGGATCACGATCTCGAGCTTGAGGTCGTCGACCTTCAGCTGCTCGGCAGCGCCGGAGTTCTTGGCCGGCAGCGACAGTTCGAGCACCGCCAGGTGCGAGAACACCGCAGTTGACAGCAAGAAGGGCACGAGCACGACGATCACGTTGATGAACGCGGTGACCTCAAGGTGCGCAGCGTGCTTGGTGAGGCGTCGGACGGGCATGGTCAGGCCCCCCCGCGGTGAGCTTGTCGGCCCATGATCAACGCGCCCCGGCTTGCTGCTCGGCCTTCAGGCGCCCGGTCACGTTCAGGAAACTGATCTTGGCGGCTTCCAGCCCGTCGACGATCTCGCTGGTGCGCGCTTGCAAGAAAGCGTGGATCAGCAGGAAGGGAATGGCCACCGACAGCGCAAACGCGGTGTTGTTCATGGCGATCGAGATCGAGGCCGACAGCAGCTCGGCCTTCTCGGCCGGGTTGACCGCAGCCACCGCCGTGAAGCCCTTGATCAGGCCGATGATGGTGCCCAGGAGGCCCACCAAGGTGATCACGTTGGCGAGTGTCGCGATGTAGTGGGTGCGCTTTTCAAGGCGCGGCACGATTTCCATCATGCCCTCTTCCATCGCTGCGTCGATGTCTTCACGGCGGGCCGGGCTTTGCATGCGCTCCAGGCCGTTGGCGACGATCTTGCCGATGGCAGCGTCGGAGCCGGAGGCCACGCTGTGCACCTCTTTGAACTTGCCGTTTTGCAACATGGGCAGCACCTTCGCCCACACCTTGCGGTTTTCGCTGCGCGCACGTCGCAGGAAGATGAAACGCTCAATGGCAATCGCCACGCCCACCGCCATGATCGCGATGCTGAAGTAGATGGCAACGCCGCTGTCCTGGAAGAACTTGATGGCGAAATCGAGGGCACTCATGGGCTTCTCCTGTAACGACTGATTCGAGGGGTTATTTGGGATTCACCGGTGCGGTGGGCGCCGGTTGAAGGGTGTCAGCAGCGGCCTTGGCCGCCACCAGTTGGGTGTCGTACTGAACCTGGCGGCGAAACACATCGCGGTCGATCGGAGCCAGCGCTTCGTCGAGCACGCTGGCCACCGGGCGGCCCGAGAGTTCGCTCGGCACCGGCTTCTTCCAGGGCACGATGTACAGCACCTTGGGCAGCTCGCGGTTGCCGATGATCTGCGTGCGGTCGATGTTGGCGCGGTCTTGCGCCAGCGCAGGCGCGGTGCACGCCAACACCACTGCGGCGGCAAGCAGGCCATGCAGGACGGGTTTCATTCCTTCTCCTTGCGCTCAGCGGCCGCGGCAGGCTGGGCCGACTTGTTGCGGTTCTTCAGATCGGCCACCCACTTGGTGACGGTCGCATCGCCACTGGGCGTGAGCGCCAGGTAGCGATCGTATAGCTCCATCGCACGCTTGCCGTCCCACAAATACAGGTCGGACAAGATGCCCAGGTTGAGCGTGGCGGTGGCGTAGTTCGGGTCGAGATCGATCGCACGCTCATAGGCCTCGCGCGCCTTGGCAAACTGGCCTTGCAGCCGGTAGGTGATGCCCAGCTGGTTGAAGTAGACCGGTTGGCGCGGGCTGGCTTTCACGGCCAGCTCCAGCTCGGCCACTGCTTCGGGCAGCTTGTTGGCCTGGCGGTAGATCACCCCCAGGTTGGCGTGCGGGCCGCCGAGCTCGGGGTGGAACTGGATCACCGATTTGAAGCCACGCTCGGCTTCGTCCATGCGGCCAGCGCGCATCGCGCGGCGGGCGTCGTCGAAGGCGCGCTGCGCGGCCGCAGGCACGGCGACTTCGGGTTCGACGGGTTTCGGGGCGGCAGCCGAAGCGGCGGGTGCGGGGGCGCTTGCCGCGGCATTGGCGGGTTTGGCCGCCACTGCCGGCGGCGGTGGGCTGGCAGGGTCGGCCTCGGTGCGGAACCCGGGCAGCGACGAGCACCCCGCCACGCCGACACAGCACAGCGCGATGAGCAACGACGAGCGGAGCATGTCAGCGGATCGCATCAACGCTCACCTCGGCACGTTCAGTCTTGCCATACCGCAACGGACGCAATTCTTTGAGTGAATCAAAGCTGCGCTTCACCCACTGGTCGTAGATGCCTTCCTTGGTGCGCCTGGCGTTCACCTCATGCAGCTCGGTCGATTTTTCGGCGAACGGGTCGGCTTGCTCTTCCAGCATCAGGTTGTACTGCTCGAGCTCCAGCTTGGAGAGCTTCTTGGGGCGCTGCGAGCCCATCAAGGACTTGCCAAAATCCTGGTACAGCGCAGCGATGTGGTACGTCGCTGCGGTGGTCACGTCGGCCACACCGTAGTTGGCCGCCACGCCATAGGCCTTGAGCACGTCGTCCATCTTGGCCTTCTTGAGCTTGAGGTTCTTGGCCAGCGGCTCCACCAAAGTGACCTTGCGATAAGCGTCGAGCGTGGGCTCGGCCATGGCCAGCGCGCCCATCGCGGCGAGGTAGCGCGTGCGGTTGGTTCGAGCCCCACCGGCACGCTGGTCGGCCTGGAAGATCTCTTGCATCAGCGCCATCTCGCGCTTGCTGTTGCCGTCTTTCTTCGCAATCTGCGCCAGGCGGTAACGCGCTTCGAGGTTGGTCTCCAGCGGGTCGGGGTATTGCTTGAGGTAGCGCTCGTAGGCCTTGGTCGCAAGAGCCCGTGCGCCGCCCTTCTCATGCAGCTCGGCGGCTTGCCACAGCGCGCCGCGCGCCACCTTCGGGTCGGCGCTCGACGCCGACAGGCGCTCGAACTCACCCGCGGCCTGGCTCCAGTTGCCCTTTTCCATGTAGGCCACGGCCAGCTTGCCGCCCACCTCGGCTTGCAAGGGGTGCTTGGGGTAACGCTGGCGGAAGTCTTCGAGCGAGCGAGCGGCGCTGTCCCAGTCTTTCAAGGCGATCAACGCAGCAGCGGCATCAAACTGCGCCGTCGCGCGCACTGCCGACAAGGGTGCAACCACCGCCACGCGGTTGAAGTGGCCGACGGCGTCACGCAGCTGGCCGGCGGCACGGGCCTTCTCGCCCTGCTTGTAGACGGTGGCAGCCAAGCGCTCGACCAGCTCGTTGCGGCCGGCTTCTTTTTCAGGCGTCAAGGCCAGCACTTCGACATAAGCCCGTTCGGCGCGCTCAAAGGCACCGCTGTCGAACGAGGTGTGGGCCACGACCGTCCAGGCCACACGCCGTTGGGCGGTGGACGCCGGCGGCTCCAATGCCAGCACCTGCTGCGCCACGGCCGCAGCACGCTCGTCGCGCAAGGCAAAGAGTTT
>NZ_JADMJX010000089.1:0-12971 GCF_018780185.1 Rhizobacter sp. | reverse complement strand
TCTTCGACCTTGGCCTGCTTGAACAGCGACCAGCCGTGCATGTAGAGCGCGCGGTCGTGGTACGCGCCCTTCGTGTCGCCCTTCAGCACGATGGCGTAGGCCTGCTCGGCCTTGGCATAGTTTTGCGTGGTGAAGAGCAGCTCGCCGCGGCGGAACTGAGCCTCGGCGAGGTAGCTCGTCTGCGGGTACTTCGCCACCAAGGTGTCGAGCGTCTTGAGCGCGGTTTCGAGGTCACCGCCTTGCTCGTGGGCGCGGGCGATCTGGTAGTACACGCGGTCGTTGCCCGGGTCGTTGGGGAAGGCCTTCAAATAGTCTTCGTAGCGCGCGATCGCGGCCTTGTAGTCGGGCGTGGCCGGGCCGTCGCCGCTGGCCAGCTTGTTGTCAGCGGTGTCCATCTCCAGGTCACCCAGGCGGCGCATGGCTTCGGAGCGCTGAGGCGCGTTCGGCGCCACCTCGAGAAACTTGCGGTAGGCGGCAATCGCCTTTTCTTCGCTGCCGGCGACACCCTGGTCGGCTTGCACTTCGATCTGGCGGCCGGCCAGGCTCTTCAGCGTGGGGGGCTCGGGTTGCTGATTCACCCGCTTGCCTGCGCAGGCGGCCAGGCCGCACAACAGCAGTGCGTAGACGAGCGGGCGCAAAGCGGCGTTCATGGGAGCGTCACTTGGGCGCATTGTCTGCATCCTTGGGCGCTGCGGGCTGGGGCTCGGGCTCCTTGGCCTTGTTGGCGCGGTCGTAGAGCTGCGCCACGGCAAAGCGGGCCTGCGTGGAGTACGCCGCCAGTCGGTCCTTCTGGCGCATCAGTTCGGCCACGGCCAGCTCTTGCAGCTCTTGCTGCTGCTCTTTGCTCAGCGCCGCCACCTGCGGGATCAGCGCCTGGATGCGCTTGTCGAGCTCGACGATGCGCAGCGCAAACTGGTCGAAGCGCGCAGGCTCGTCGCGTTGGGCCTGCGCCAACCCGGCTTCGCGCTGCTTGGCTTCGCTGATGCCGGCGTCCAGCGTTTGCAGTGCGCGCTTGGCTTCATAGAGGCGGGCCGGGTACGACTGCGTCAGTTGCCAGGTCAGCGCACCCGCCACCAGGCGCTGGCGCTCGCGCGCCGCGGTGGCCTCGGGGCTGTCACCCAGGGCCTTGAGGTTGGCCTGCACGCCGTCGAGCCGGTCCAGCAGCTCACGTTCCCTCGCGTCGGCGAAGACGCTGCCATCGGCTTGCACTTCGGCCACTTGCAGCTCGGTCGCCAGTGTGGCACCGCGCAGCGAGAGTTCGTTCAAGCCCGTGTCGCGTGCCTTCGCCAGAAACTGCGGCAGCCGCTCGGCGTAGGCCTTGCGCCGGTTGTCGAGCACGTCACCAAACACCGCCAGGCTGTCTTTCCACTGTTGCAGGTTGCGGGTGAGGAACTGCAGGTCGCGGTAGTTCTTGAACGCTTCCTGGAACTCGTGTTGCGACAGCACCTGCGTGAGGTGGCCGCCATGCGGCATCTGCGGCAACTCGCGAATGCTCCAGAACCAGCCCATCTCTTCGCCGGGGTTGCGCTCAAGCAGGCCCTCGACCAGCTTGCCACCGCGGATGGCAGCGATCGACTCATCAAGGCCGGTGTTTTCGCGCTCGTAGACCGTCAGCGCCGCGGTGTAGCGCTCGAGTGCCTGGCCGTAGGCACCAAGTTGGCCAAACGCGTACGGCAGCGCGATGCTGGCTTCGAGCACGGCCGAGTCGCTGGTGTCGCGCTGGCTGAGCTCGGTCCAGGGCACGAGCGCCTGCTTGTGGTCTTTCAGCGAGGCATGGGCCCAGCCAAAACCGAGCAAGGCCTTGTTCGACTGCGAGCCGTTCAGGCGCACACGCTCAAGGTAAGGGCCTGCGGCTTCGGGCTTGTTGTCTTGCAAGGCGGTGAAGCCCAGCGCCACGTTGGCCTTGTCGCGCAGGCTGCGGAATTCTTCGGTCGCCTGCGGTGGCGTCGGCGCCTTGCCGAGTTGGTCGAGCAAGGCGCTGCCCCCCGAGGGGTTGCCGCTGCGCACCAGGGCCACACCCAGGTTGTAGCGCGCGTACAGGCTCGCGCTGGTGGTGCCGGTGGAGATTTCCTTGGCGGGGTCGGCCATGCTGTTGAGCACGGTCACGGCGGTGGCGTAGTCGCCGCGCGCCATCGCCACGTTGGCCTTGAGCAGCACTCGTTCTTCTTCCAGGTCGGGAGGCAGATTCTTTTCAATGCGGCCGAGCGCGTCGTCGGCTTCGACATAAAAGCCACGCTGGTAGCGGATCTTGGCCAGAAAGAACCAGGCCCGGTCACGCACCGGCGGCGCAGCGCCCTTCTCGATCAGCAGCGCAAAGATCTCGCCCGCCTCCTTGTGCATGCCGTAAGAGAGCAGCAGGCCACCGCGCAAGACCTCGGCTTCGTCGGCGTGCTTGGACACACGGTTGAAGTGCTGAGACACCATCAGGCCGGTGACCGAGGTGAAGTAGTGGTCTTGGTAGAAATGGAACAAGGTGTCGCCGTAGTGCGGGTCCTTGACCAGGCCATCGGGCTTCTTGTCGGCGGCCGAAGCCACCCCACCGATGGCAAAAGCCAGGGCCGCGGCGAAGCCGAGCCGGCGCAGCACACTCTTCGGAGAAATCCGCAGGCGCATGTTCGCTTACTGCTTTCGGCTTGCCATGCGGTTCATTGCCAGACCTTGACCACGAACTCCGGCTGCAGCTTGCCCGCCGAGTCCTTGATCTGCAGCTCGATGTACTTGGGCTCGGTGCCCTTGTCGAACTTCACCGTGGCGCCACGCTTGTAGTCGCGAAAGTGCGGTCCGCCGCCAGTGAACAGCGCCACGATCTCATGCGTGCCCGACTTCAGGTTGCCGAGGTACATGCGTTGCACGCCACCGCGGTGCAGAGCCTTCACTTCGAGCGGGGTGTAAAGGTAGTTGGCGACGACCTTGTCATCGAGCTTGACCTGCACCGAGCCGAGCTCGAAGAGCTTGCCCACGTCCATCGACAAGAACACCGCCACCTGGGTGTTGGCCGGGAAGAGCAGCTCTTCTTCGAGCACCAGCAGGTCGCGGTTGAGGCGGATCACGTCGCCCTTGGCTTCTTGGATGCGGGTGTCCAGGCTGACCGACGAGGCCGAGGCGGCGGGCGCACTCGCCGCAACAGCGGGCACCGATGCGGCGGCAGCGGGTGCACTCGCTGCGCCAGCGGGCGCGTCTGCGGCCCAGGCAGCCGACGCGGCGAGCAGCACGCTGGCAGCGATCCATTTGCAGCAGTGATGGAAGTACATGAGGCGAACCTTCTTCAGAATGTGGCCGACACGAACAGCTGGATGATGCTGGCGTCGTGCTCGTAGGGCTTGCCGTTGCGCACGTCGGTGAAATCGGCAAACTTGAACCGCACCATCTCGAACGCCGCGTTGAGCTTGATCTCGTAGCTGCCCGGCACCTTCTTGGCCGTGTACGACATCTTGGCGCCCAGGCTCATCGACTTGAAGGTGCTGAGCTGGCGGTTGCGTGACAGGTAGGTGGTCTGGCTCATCGCGTTGTCGGTGTAGAACAGCGCGCGGTTCTGCGTGTAGTAGCGGCCATACCAGTCGACCAGCCAGGGGTCGCCGATCTGGCGGCTGTAGCCCAACTCGGTGGTGTGGGCCTTGATGTCCCAGGTGTCCCAGAAGTATCGGTATTCGGCGCGCACCGCGTTGCCGGGTGTCACCTCACCGAGCACGCGCAGCTTGACGGCGCGGCTGGAGCGCGTGCGCGGGTTGCTCTCGGGCACCGTGGTGCCGAAGGCGCGCGCCGCGCGGTAGGGGCTGCCGAGGAAGCCGTCGTCAGACACCGCCTCCATGTTCAGGCTGGCCAGCCAGCTGGGCGACAGGATCTGCGTCACGCCGAAGCGATAGCGCCAGTGGGTGGCGTTGTCGATGAAGCCTTCGCCCTTGCGGCCCACCTGGTCGTGGGCCCGGGTGTAGCCCAGGCTCAGCGAGGTCATGCCGCCGAACACCTCTTGCGCGATGTCGATGCTGGTGGCCGCAGCGATGTAGTCGGGCTCCTTGCTGTGCGAGGTGCTCACGCTGATGGTGGCGTCGCGCACGATGTAGTCGGCACCGAGGTTGTACTCGTTGCGCGTTTCCTTGTAGGGGCTGGCGGTGGTCACCACGTCGATCGACGCGTTGCTGACCATGTCGATGTAGTACGAGCCCGAGAGCGAAAGGTTTTCGCCGAGCTTCTTGCGCACCAGCACGGCCGGGCCATACGCCTTGAGGCCACCACCGTCGTAGACGTGGTACATCGCGTCGGCACGGTCTTCGGGCAGGGTGGGTGCCGCATGGGCCACACCACCGGCCAGTGCCCCACCCAGCAGGCCGGCTGCCTGCGCGGCATGGGCGCGGTGGCGGCGCAGCGCGGCCAACAGGCGCAGCAGGCCACGCCAGGCGTGCACCACCGAGCGCCGCCAGAGCGGGCGCAGCTCAGTTGCAGCCACAGCCGCCCCCTTGCACGCCAGTGGCGCCACGGCCGCCTTCGCGCACCTCGCGCACGTGTTCGTAGTGCTTGTCAGACAAACCATGGCGCGAGAACTGCATGATCGGCGAGGCGAGGCGCTCGCGTTCGTACGGCTTCACCCAGGGCTCGATGCTGCCGCAACCCGACAGCAGCAGCGCGCACGCCGCGAGCGCTGCGAACCGGGCTGGTGACAGAAGCTGCGGCATGTTCATTCCTTCAGCAGGTCGCGGATCTGCTTGTCATACATGTCTTCGTAGCCGTCCTGGTAGCCGCGGTGCACGTAGCGCACACGCCCGCTGCGGTCGATGACCATGGTCGAGGGCATGCTGTTCAGGTCGTACAGGCGACTCACCTTCTTGTCGGTGTCGAGCAGCACCGGGAAGTTGACACCCAGCTTGGCCGACAGGTCGGCGGCGTTCTTCACGTTGTCATCGACGTTCACGCCCATCAGCACCAGGCCCGAAGACTTGTACTTGTCGGCGATGCGGTTCAGGTGCGGCATCTCCTTGCGGCAGGGGCCACACCACGTGGCCCAGAAGTTGACCAGCACGACCTGCCCACGCTGCTCTTGCAGGCGCATGTTGCTGCCGCTCAGGGTGCGCAGGGTGAAGTCAGGCGCTGCGGCGCCGACGGTGGCGGCTGCGCTGGCCAGCGTGGCGCTGGCCGCCAGCAGCAGGCCCAGAACGGCACGCACGGAGAAAGATTTTCGCGAGGTCGTCATGAAGAAGCACCTGTCAGAAGAAGAAGGTTGCACCCAGGGTCATCTCTAAGTTCTGGGTTCGCTGGCGTTTGCCGAGCAGGTCGAGCTCGAACATGTGGTTGCGCATGTCGATCTGCAGCGCGGCCCAATCGGCCAGGAACACGCGTGCGCCGAAGCCGAAGTTGAAGGTCTGCTTGCGCTGATTGTCAAAGCCGATGCGCAGGCTGGTGTTGCCGATGCCGCCGATGATGTAGAGCGCCGAGGTCTTGGCCCAGTTGCGGCCGATGAACACCTCGCCGGGCAGCACGTTGTAGCCGATCGACAGGTTGTAGTACTTGAGCTTCTCTTCGGCCGAGATGAAGATGCCACCGGGCAGGATCTGGCGGAAGGCTTCGTCGCTCACCTTGGTCTGGCCGTAGGCGCCTTCGACGAAGAAGTCTTCGGTCACGTGGTAACCCAGGCGCACACCGCTCACCGAGTTGGAGCCGAAGTTCTGGGTGGCGTAGGTGCCGGTGAACAGGCCGAGCTCGAAGTCGTTGGACGGGATCTTGGGCACCTTGACATCGCGCCGGTCGACCTGCGGCACGATCACCTGCTCGTTGGCCGGCTTGTCTGCCTTGGTGTCTTTTTCATCGGCTGCACGGGCCCCGACGGCCGCAGCCAGCAGGGCAACGATCAGCAGCAGGTGGACAGATGGCTTGGTGTGCATGGGGTCGTCCGTTAGAGCCCGTCAGAAGAAGAACGACAGGCCGGCCGCGACGGCACGGTACTCGCCGATCCGGTTGTCGCCGAGGAAGGCGGTGTAGAAGGTGTAGTCAACGCGAGCCACGAAGCGGTCGCTCAGGTGGTAGCGCAAGCCCACGGCGGCGTTGGCCATGTTGACGTTGGTCGTCTGCGCGCCCACCAGGCTGGCGTTGGGGATGTTCTTGAACTTGCCCACGCCGATGCCGAGAAACGGCGACAGGCGGCGGTGCGACCAGGGCTCGGAGTTGAGGTTGATGTGCCAGAAGTCGGTGCCGGAGAACACGCCCTGCACCTGGCCGATGGTGGCTTCGAACGACAAGGTGTCAGAGACGCGGTAGCCCGTCCAGACCTTCAGCAGCGGCTCTTTCTTGAAGCGGCCCCAGCCGGCGCCCATCTCGAGCTTGCGGGCGAGGTAGTCGTCGAGCAGCACGTCGCGAAAGGTCTTGACGCTGCCGGCTTCGGTGAGGGTGCGCTCCAGTTGTTGGCGAACCACCCAGCCGACCGTGCCCTTGGCCGTACGTACCTTGAACCAGTCAGTGTGGCGTGACTCGATCTCGATCCAGTCTTCACGCTCGACCACATGGAACACGGGGAAGCCACGGCCGGGGCCGGTGCGCACTTCCAGGTAGGGGTCGGCCACCTTCAGGCGCTCAAGCGGCGCGTCGGCGGCTTGGGCCGGCACCACGGCCAGGGCGGCGCCAAGCAACAGGGCACTGCAGACCATCACCCTGCGCAACACAGTCAGACCCGCGAACAGAAGGCTCATTGGGTAGGACACGCCCCCGGAGCTGGGTCGTAGCTGAATTCGCTCTGGCCAGCCGGGGCCGGGTGCGTCATCCAGTACTGGAGCAACCTGACGTTGTTGTCGAGGTCGGTTTCGAAGATCAGGCCTCCGCCGTGCAGCACGTTGCGCACCAGTGGCTTGGTGATGAGGCGGCTCTGGGAAATGGCAGTGAAGACCACTTCGCCTTGAGCCGAGTAGAAGTTCTTGTACATGTCCGTGTTGCGGATCACGTCGGCGGTGTTGGCCGGGTTGGCCAGGTCGACCACCGCAGCCGATGGAATGATCCGGAAGGCACCGCCCGTGCCCGCCGCATTGTCATGGCAACCGGAGCCGGCGCAGGTGTTGGTTGTGGCGGTGCCCGGAATGGGCAGCTGCGCGATGAAGATGGGGTTGATGCAGCGCTGGAAGTAGGCGAAGGACAGGTTTTGCCCGCCTCGCGCCTCTTCGTTGTTCACATTCGGTGGGTTGCCGAGGGGGCTGCCCCCTCCGCAGCCCGTGCTCAGGCTGATCACCGCGGCGCACACACCCGCCCATTTGATGAGCGTGGGCGTGGGCCGCGTTGAAGCTTGCTCTTGCGTCATCGGCATCCCGTGGCGATCCAGTTCGCGATGGTGGTGTAGGCCGCACTTCCGACCGGCAACACCGCCGCCGTGCCACCCAGGGGGTGCGGCGCCGTCGACGGCCTGCTGAGCAGGTAGTTGGAACTTGCGTTGCAGGTGTCGGAGATCATCGACAAGGTCACGTTGAAATCACCCTCGGCGCTGCCGGTCAGCACGAAACGATTGTCGCGGAAGGCGGTGCCCGTGGGGGTGGCTTCGTCGCTGCCCACGGCCATGTGGCAGCTGGCCGCACAGGTCGAGCGCAGGATCGGGTGGATCGTGGTCTCGAACACCGTCTCGCTCAGGCCATTGACCGAGCGCACGCCGCCAGCGGGGTCGAACGGGTCGTTGTAGTACTGGCCACCCAGATCCATCCACTCGACCAGCAGGCGCTTTTCAGCCAGGTTGAGCATGCTGGAGTGATCGAGCGCCGGGTTCGGGTGCTCGGTGCGTGCACCGGCGCCAGCCAGCAGGGTTTCGCCAAACAGGATTTCGGTCAGGCGGCTCTTGCGGGCGATACCGGCCGAGTTGGCGAAACCCGAGCTGGCTTCCACCAGCGGGGCACCGCGCACGATCATCGGCACGCCGTTTTCAAGGCGAATCTGCGGCAGGCCGGTGGTGCCGTCGAGCACCGGGTCGCCCAGCAGCAACTCTTCATACGAGGTCACGCGGCCCGTGCCGGCTGTCGTGGCACGCAGGTCGAGCGCGGCCGAGTCGGCGTGGCAGCCCGTGCAGGTGTTGGCGCCAGCCGTGCCGCGCGAGCGTGTCCACAGCGGCTGGATATGCTCGGGGTAGTTGATGATGCCGCGGCGCACGCCAGTCGTGGCGGGCACAGCCGTCACGAGGTCATCGGCCGGGTTGGCATTGCCGGTGTAGCGGATGCTGATGGCAGGGCGAGCGGTCACGCCGGTCTGGGTGGTGTCGGCCCAGACGTCGGTGAAGCTCATGTCGGCAGACAGGTTCAGCAGCGCGGCGTTCTGACGGGTGCGGGTCGAGGCCATGGTTTCACCCGACTGGTGGTCACCCGCCAGCGATGCAACCAGGGCTGCGGGCATGGTGTTGACCACCACCCCGGAGTTCAGCGAAGCGCCACGGCGCGGGCTGTGGCAGCCGTCGCAGGTGCGGCGCTCGCCCGGGCGAACCTGGATCCAGTTGGTGTGCGTCTGGATGCCACGACCCTTGTTGTCGATGATCGACAGCGCGATCGGGGTGTCGGCAGGCACGTGCAGCTTGAACGAACCATCGGGCTCGACCGGCGCATAGCCGAGGATCTGCTGCTGTTCGAAATCGGTCTCGCCGATCGACCCGCGCAGGCCGGTCATGCCGGAAGGCGGAGCCACCGCACGCGTGACACGCACAAAGCGCACCGGCGAGCAGCCGTAGGCCGGGTCGGCCGGGTTCTTCATGCGCGCCAGGTCGGCCACCATCGAGCGGGTTTCGGTCGGCTCGTTGGGAGCAGCCGTCAGGGCGATGCCGGTGGTGCAGCCGGCCGGGCGGTCGACGGCGGTCAGCATGCCTTCACCCATGCGGCCCAGGCCGTCGGTGTCGTAGACGCTGCGCACTTCGATCAGGGCCATGTTCTGTGCGGCCAGTGCAGCGTCAACCGCGGTCGGTTGCGTGGCATTCGGCTCGGCGCGGGCCTGCAGCGGGATCGGGTCGGTGTACATGAAGCCTTGCGGGGGCGCTGCCACGATCAGCCAGGTCTGGTTGGCCGGGTTGAACATGTAGACAGCGTAGGCAGCGGGGGCGTTGTCGCGCAGCGAGTCGCTGGCCACGGCAGCGGCCATGCGGTTGCGGTCACCGAGGCGGGCCTTTTCGGCGTCGGTCAGGGTGGCGCAGGAGACGACCACGCCGTCACGCGTCACTTCACACGGGCGGTAGGAGACCAGCACGCGGTTGGTGCCGTCCCACAGCGGGTACGGTGTGGTGATGCGGCCATATTCAGACAGGCCACCACCGTCGTTGAGGGCTTGTGCCGTCACCGAGCGCTGGCCGCCTTGTGTCGGCACGGTGGTGTTGGCAGGGGTGTTGTTCTCGGAGTAGTCGGCCGCGTTGATGAACATCATCGCGCCGCCTTCTTGCGTGCGCGACAGCGGCATCAGCGAGCTGGCGAGGTAACCGCGGTACGGGCCGCTCGGGTCCATGTCACGCGGGTGCAGGAAGCTGTTGCCCGGGCTCTGGGCGCCGTACAGCACGAACATGTCGGTGCCATCGGGCTTGGCGCGGAAGACCGCGAAGCGGTTGCGGTCGCCCACGTGCTCCCAGCGCGAGAACATGATGTCGCCGTTCGGGCGCACCACCGGGTTGCGGTCATGGCTCTGGTTGAACGAGATCTGCTGGATGTTGGCGCCGGTGGCGTCCATGGTGTGCAGGTTCAGCACGGCCTCGCGCTCGTATTCGTCGAGCGCCTTGTAGTTCTGGCCCAGCGCCTGGTTCAAGCGGGCCTTGGCCTGGCGGTTGGAGGCGAACACGAAGCCTGCGCCGGCCGGCAGGTAGGCCGGGTCGACGTCGTCGTCTTGGGTGGAGCTGGTCAGGCGACGCAGCGTGCCGCCGGTCAGGCCGCCGGTGGTCATGTCGTATTCCCAGATGTTCCAGCGGCCGGTACAGGCCGCCACACCGCCGATGGTCGAGGTGTTCGACGTCGGGCAGCGCAGCGAGAACACGATCTTCTTGCCGTCGTAGGAGACCTCGGGGTCGGACGCGTCGCCGCGGCCTTGCGTGATGGCCGCGGTGACGTTGTGCTCAGGCGCGCTGGGCGACGACTTCTCGCGCACCATCAGGTCGCCACCGGCCGCGAAATTGGTGCCGTCGGTCGGGTTCATGCTCAGCGCGGTTGAGCGCTTTGCGTAGGCCAGGGACACGTCGCCCGCGACCGTGACCGTACCACCCGAATCGCTGCTGCCGCTGCCGCAACCCACGAGCAAGACGCTCGCCGCTGCCGACACGCAGGCCAGTGCGCACACTCTTGTCAGGACTTTCTTCATATTCGCCTCCATACGAGTCCGATCAATCACAAACGACATGCTGGTCATCATTGACACGGCTGCGAAGCCCCGCCTGACAACCCAGACGAGTAGTGCAAGACACCGGACGCGTCTACCACCACTGCATCGACACCCGGCAGCGACTCGATGAGCCGCATGCCCTTGTCCAAACCCATCACGAACAGACACTTCGACAGACCCTCGGTCGTCAGACCGTCATCCGCGAGGATGGTCACGCTGCGTACCGCACTGGGCGATTGGCCGGTCTTGGGGTCGATCAGGTGGTGAAAACGAACGCCGCCTTCTTCGAAGTAGCGCTCGTAGTCACCCGAAGTCGAAATCGCCGTGTCTTGCAGCGGCAGCACCGCCACCACCTCGCCGGCACGGCGCGGGTCGCGGATGCCGATGGTCCAGGGGCGGCCACCACGCTCGCCCATCACGTGGCTGTCGCCGCCAGCCGCCACGGTGGCGTTGACGATGCCCAGGCGCCGCAGGATGGCCACGCTGTTGTCCACCGCATGACCCTTGGCGAAGCCGCCGAGGTCGATGCGCACGCCTTCGCGCGCAAAGCGCAGCGTGCGCGCCTTGCGATCAAGAATCAGATGGCGGTAGCCGACCGTGGCGCGCGCGCGCTCCAGGGCTTCGTCGCTGGGCTTGATGCCCAGGCGGTAGTCAAACAGCTGGCCGATGCCGGCAAAGGTGATGTCGAAGGCGCCGTCAGACAGCTCGGAGAACTCGATCGCCCGTGCGATCAGCCGTGTCATCTCTTCGCTGAGCGGCACCGGACGACGGGCGGCTTCGCGGTTGATCACCGACAGCTCGGAGTCGTGCTTGTGCGGGCTCATCGCGGCATCGATGCGGTGCATCTCTGCCATCACGGCGTCGATGGCGGCCTCGCCGGCCGCGGCACTGTGACTGAAGAGTTCGACGCGAATCGCCGTGCCCATGATCGCTTCTTCACGGCTGTGCCAGGCACCCTGCACCGGCGCGCGCCCCATCCCACGGTCGAGTTCGACCGCACGGGGGGTGGGCTTGGTGGCGCCGAACAGCATGGTTACTCCAGGCTCTCCGACAGTTCACGGGGTTGGTTCAACTCGCTCTCCGATCTCTTTTGCTTGTTTGGCCCATCGCTGCGCACGCAACTTGGGCTCGATCGCTCCGGCCGCATCATCGGGCCTCAAGACCTGGAAAATAACGTCAATAGTTGGCAAACGGCGACGACCTTACATACGGTCGCAGAAGATACGGAGGCCGCTATTCGAGTAAGCGGGCCAGTGCTACAAGTACGGAACTCGCAAGCCGCCTGAGGGACATACGGGGTGCGCAGATAATCCGGCGGTTGACGACCCGCTTGCCGGTCGTCTTGCCCACAGCTTCACGAAATAACGCGAGCCCCCGCTCACATGTCTTGCACTGCCCTGCCTGGCCACGCCCAGGCGCCCACTCCCCCTGTTCAACACTTCTGCTCGCCGCACCCGGCGAGGCTGTTGCCATGAAGCCACGCCACAAACGCATTGCCATCATCGTGGGCGCACTCGCAGGGCTCGGCATTGCCGCCGGCCTGGTGCTCAACGCCTTGCAGAGCAACGTCGCCTTCTTCTTCACACCCACCCAGGTGATCAGCGGCGAAGCGCCCAAGAACAAGGCCTTCCGCGTGGGCGGCATGGTGCGCGAGGGCAGCATCAAGCGCGACCAGATGACGGTGCACTTCGTCATCACCGATACCGCCAAGGAAGTGGCCGTCAGCTACACCGGCATCCTTCCCGACCTCTTCAAGGAGGGCAAAGGCGCGGTGGTGCAAGGCAAGCTCGGCCCCAACGGCGAGTTTCTCGCCACCGAGGTGCTGGCCAAGCATGACGAAAACTACATGCCACCTGAAGCCCAGCACGCGGTCGATCAAGCCAACAAGACGGGGAAGACTCTGAAATGACACCTGAACTCGGCCACCTCGCCCTCATCCTCGCCCTGCTGGTTTCGATCACCCAGGGCGTTTTGCCATTGATCGGCGCCCACCGAGGGCATGCGGGCTGGATCGCGCTGGCCCGCCCCGCAGCCCAGACGCAGTTCGTGCTGGTGGCCTTTGCCTTCGGCTGCCTGATGCAGGCTTTTCTGGCCAACGACTTCTCGGTGGCCTATGTCGTCAACCACTCCAACTCCAAGATGCCAACGGCCTTGCGCGCCGCCGCCGTCTGGGGTGGCCACGAGGGCTCATTGCTGCTGTGGGCGCTGATGCTCACCGGCTGGGCGTTTGCCGTCAGCTTGTTCTCACGCCAGCTGCCGCAGGCGATGGTGGCTCGGGTGCTGGCGGTGCTGGGGCTGGTCGGCACGGGTTTTCTGCTGTTCATGCTGCTCACGTCCAACCCCTTCGAGCGCCTGCTGCCCGCCGCCGCCGATGGGCGCGACCTCAACCCGCTGCTGCAAGACCCCGGGCTCATCATTCACCCGCCCATGCTCTACATGGGTTACGTGGGCTTCTCGGTGGCGTTTGCCTTTGCCATCGCGGCCCTGCTGGCCGGGCGGCTTGATGCCGCCTGGGCCCGCTGGTCGCGCCCGTGGACCAATGCGGCCTGGGTCTTCCTGACCATCGGCATCGCGCTCGGCTCCTACTGGGCCTACTACGAGCTGGGCTGGGGCGGGTGGTGGTTCTGGGACCCGGTCGAAAACGCCTCCTTCATGCCCTGGCTGGTGGGCACGGC
>NZ_JADMJX010000026.1 GCF_018780185.1 Rhizobacter sp. | reverse complement strand
TTGAGCGGCCGCAGCGCCTGCAACGCAAGCATGCTTAAGCCCCGCGCTGCGCCGGCGCCGGGCAGCTTCCAGGTGAAGCTGCGGGCGAGGAAGTCGGTGGCGGCAATCATCGCCCAGCGGTCGGGGCCACGCTGCCATTCGAGCTTGCGCAGCACGCTGTCGACGTCGGATGAGCGTGACAAGGCCTGCACCAGGTCAAACGCATCGCGCAGGCCGAGGTTCAGGCCCTGGCCGGCCACCGGGTGCAGGGTCTGCGCCGCATTGCCGATGCGCACCGTGCGGCCGCTTGTCAGCGTGCGTTCGGCCGTCAAGCCCAGCTCGAACCGTTTCAGCGGCGACACCGCCGTGAGCGCGCCCACCTCAGGGTGGAACAAGGTGTTGAGCACGGCCAGGCGTTGGGTGTCGTTGAGCTCGCCCACCGGGTCGTCGTCGCGGTTCACACACCACACCAGCGCGGCGCGGCCTTGTTTCAGGGGCAGCAGCGCGGCCGGGCCATGGCGGGTGAAACGCTCATACGCCACTCCGGCGCGCGGGTTGGCGAGCTGCACTGTGCCGACCCATGCGTGCTGTGCATAGTCGCGCCGCAGCGGCTGGCGTGTGCTCTGGCTCACTTTCGAAGGCACTTCGGTGGTGAACACGCCGCCCTCGGCCACTACCGCGAGGTCGAAGGCCTCGACGATGCCGCTGTCGATCTCGACGCCGTCGGCGAGTGGCTTCAACGCACGCACCGGCGTGCCGAAACGTGTGCTCAGACGCGCGGGCTCACGCTTGCAGGCCGCAAGCCAGCTGGTTTGCAGCGGTGCCACGATGTCGCCGTAGCTGAGCACCGCGCCGAGCAGCGGCACATGTTCTTCAGCTGCCGAGATGCGCACCTCGGGCTCGCCCATCACATCGGCCATCACGCCCCCCAACGAAGGCGCTTGTTGCGACACATGAACTTCGAGGATGGGCTGTGCCACATCGGCCTGCCATGCGCCCAGGCGCTGGAGTAACTGCACGCTGCCGAGCGAAAGCGCGAGAGTGCGCGGGTCGACCGACACGTCATGCGCCAGCGTGCGGCTGTCGAACAGGCTGATGTGCGCGTGTGGCAGCGCTCGCGCAGCGTGAAGCGCGAGGCTCAGGCCCACCGGGCCGGCACCGACGATGGCGAGACGAATCGTGTGTTGAAACTCGGGCATGGAGCCAAGCATACCGAGGTGCACGGCCGTGCTGTGTTTTGTGCCTTAACGGGCCTGATCTGCCATGGGGTGAGAGCTTTGTCACGAACGATGCCGTGCGCGGCCGAACCGCAGCTTTGCACTCCACCCAATCGAGGGGGTCAAAAACAGATGTTTTTCCCCGTGAATCGGGGGTCCCAGAACGAGACGTCGCGAGCCCTCAATGGCACATTAAGTTACGCGTTTTCGACGCACCCAATACCCCTCAGGAGTCCACATGAAATTCAAATCGCTGGCATTTGCGCTGACGCTGTTGGCAGGTAGCCCGGCCATGGCCGCATGCACCGAAACTTTCAACCTGGGCGTGATGGGCTCGCCGGCGCTGCGTTTCATCGGCAACGACTTCACGTCTTCGCAGCGATTCGAGGATTGCTACAACTTCACCCTCAGCGGGCCGTCCAATGCATTCGGCCTCACCTTCGAGTTCGACGGCTCGGTGCGCCGCAACATCGATCTGACCTCGATCACGCTGTCGGGTGGGAGCCTGGCGCATTCGTTGTCAGATACCTCGACCTCGACGTTCAGCTTCAGCAACCTGCTTGCAGGTGCATACCAACTCGTCGTCATGGGCGACGTGACGGGCCGCAATGGTGGGTTCCTGGGCGGTGGTTGGGTGGGTTATGTGGGCGCGCTTGCCACGTCTGCTGCGACCGTCACCCCGCCGGTGCCGGAGCCGGAAACCTACGCGATGCTGGCCATCGGGTTGCTCGCCGTGGGCTCGGTGATGCGCAAGCGCAATCTGCAAGCCTGATTCGACACCCGGCCCCAGGAGGGGCGGTGGATTCAAAGGCGAACTTCGGTTCGCCTTTGTCGTTTCTGGGCCGCTTGTTGACCCGCCGTCTGCCCCTATGATCAACAGCCTCTTCACAGGAGACTGACATGGGCCTGATGGATTTCATCAAGAAACAGTTCATCGACATTCTGGAGTGGACGGAGTCCGGCGACGGCGTGCTCGCCTGGCGCTACCCGATGGCGGGCAATGAGATCCAGTACGGCGGCTCGCTCACCGTGCGCGAATCGCAGATGGCGGTCTTCGTCAACGAAGGCAAGGTGGCCGATGTGTTCGGCCCCGGCATGTACAAGCTCACCACGCAGACCTTGCCGGTGCTCACCTACTTGAAGAACTGGGACAAGCTGTTCCAGAGCCCGTTCAAGAGCGACGTGTACTTCTTCAGCACGCGCCAGCAGATCGACCAGCGCTGGGGCACGACCCAGCCGGTGACCATCCGCGACAAGGACTTCGGCGCCGTGCGCCTGCGTGCCTTCGGCAACTACGCCTACCGCATCGTTGACCCGAAGCTCTTCCACACCGAGATCTCCGGCACACGCGACACCTACACCGTGAGCGAGCTCGACGGCCAGTTGCGCGGTCTGATGTTGCAGCACATCTCGGATGCCGTGGCATCGAGCGGTGTCGCCTTCCTGGATCTCGCGGCCAACCAGGTCGAGTTTGCCAAAGCCTTGCAGGAGGCCACCGCGCCCTCGTTCGAGAAGCTGGGCCTGAAGCTCGAAGCGGTGACGATGCAAAGCGTCTCGCTGCCCGAAGAGCTGCAGAAGATCCTCGACCAGAAGATCGGCATGGGCATGGTCGGTGGCGACATGGGCAAGTTCATGCAGTACCAGACGGCGCAGGCCATCCCGAAGTTCGCCGAAGGTGCGGGCTCGGGCGGCGGCGGCATCGCCGGCGACGCGATGGGTCTGGGCGCTGGCGTGGCGCTGGGTCAGGTGATGGCGCAGCAGCTCTCGCAGGGTCTGCAAGGCCAGCCCGCAGCACCTGCTGCCGCGGCCGCACCGATCAAGGCCGACGACGTGATGGCCACGCTCGAAAAGCTGGGCGAGCTCAAGGTCAAGGGCATTCTGACCCAGGAAGAGTTCGACGCGAAAAAGGCGGAGCTGCTCAAGAAGCTGGTCTGATCCGCTCGCGTCTTGGCCACCGAACCCAGCCCACAGCGCGCTTACCGGGCCGCGTGCCCCAACTGCGGGGCACCGGTCGAGTTCCGCTCGGCCGCATCGGCCTTTGCGGTGTGCAGCTTCTGCCGCAGCACCGTGGTGCGCGAGGGCGATGCGCTGCGCAAGATCGGCGAGAGCGCCGAACTTTTTGACGACCATTCGCCGCTGCAGCTCGGGGCGAGCGGCACTTTCCAGGGCACTGCGTTCACGCTCGTCGGCCGCTTGCAATACCGCTACAAGGACGGCACCTGGAACGAGTGGCATGCCCTCTTTGATTCAGGCCGCAGCGGGTGGCTGAGTGAAGACAACGGCCGCTACGTCATTGCCTTCGACGCCCCGCTCGAAGGCGAGGTGCCCGCCTCCGACACGTTGCGCCCCGGCGTGCAGCTGATCGTCGCCGGCCAAAGCTGGACGACAGCCTCGGTCAACGTCGCCAAGCTGATCGCCGCGCAAGGCGAACTGCCCTTCAAGCCCAACACCGAACGCGGCTTTGTGGTGGCCGACCTGCGCAGCACGCGCGACGAGGTGGGCACGCTCGACTACAGCGATGCCGCCGCGCCCAAGTGGTCGGTGGGCCGCGCGGTGGCGATCAGCGAGCTGGCGATGACCGGGCTGGCCGACAGCGCCGAAAAAACGCTCAAGGCGCGCAGCGTCGAGTGCCCCAGCTGCGGCACCTCGTTGGAGGTCAAGCTCTCGACCACGCAGTCGATCGTTTGCCACCAGTGCCACGCGGTGGTCGACGTGTCGCAAGGTGTGGGCGGCGACTTGGCTCACTACGCGCAGAACGATGGCAGCGAGCCGTTGATCCCGCTGGGCAGCGTCGGTAGCCTGGCGCTCGGGGGCAAGATGGCCAAGCCCTGGCAGGTGGTGGGCTACGCCGAGCGCGCCGAAGTGGGGGAAGACGAACCCAGCAGCTGGCGCGAGTACCTGCTGTACCACCGCGAAGAAGGTTTCGCTTTTCTGGTGGACGCCGAAGACGGCTGGAGCTGGACGGCCCCGCTCACCGGCGTGCCCACCGCCTCGGGCCAGAACGTGCGCTACCAGGGTGCGCTGTACCGCAAGCTCTACGACTACAGCGGGCGTGTCACCTACGTGCTGGGCGAGTTCTACTGGCAGCTCAAGCGCGACGAGCTCACCCGCAACACCGACTACCAGGGGGAAGGCGCGGCCAAGAACAAGCGCCTCAACTGCGAGCGCACCGAAGGCGAGGTGGTCTGGTCGGGTGGCGAGTCCCTCGACTCCGACGTGGTGTTGAAGGCCTTCCGCCTTTCGCCCACCCAGAGCGCGGCGTTCAAGCGCGACGCCACGCCGACCTCGGGCAACGCGGCCAGCCTCCTGGCCAAGGTGTTCTTCTGGGCTTTCGTGGTCGTGGTGCTGTTGATGATGTTCAGGTGCAGCGACGACAGCAGCCGCGACTGCAACAGCGTGCGCGCGAGCTACGGCGAAGCCTCGCAGGAGTACCAGAATTGCCTCGCCAGCAACCGCAGCAGTTCGCGCACCAGCGGTGGTTCTTTCGGTGGTTTTTCAAGCGGCGGGGGCCACAAGTGATGGTCACCCTGTGCAGCCGGCAACTCACTTTCTCAAGGAGACTCTCATGATGGGAATCGAATGGTTGAAGCCCGCCATGTTCTTCGGCTCGATCCTCTACGCCCTGATCGGCGTGGTGGTGTTCTGGATCAGCTTTGCCATCGTCGACAAGCTCACGCCCTACGACCTGTGGGGTGAGCTGGTCGAGAAGAAGAACGTGGCGCTGGCGATCGTGGTCGGAGCCAAGTGCATCGCCATCGGCCTCATCGTTTCAGCCGCCATCCACGGCTGATGTCATGCCGCGTTGATCGCCGTGTCTGCCACTGACGCGGCCGCCACGCCGCCCATCCGGCCGGCCGAAGTTGCCCTGCTGGCCTCGGTCTTCGTGGTGGCGGCCTGCGGGCTGCTCTACGAGCTGGCGGCGGGGGCGCTCGCGAGCTACCTGCTCGGCGACTCGATCCTGCAGTTCTCCACCATCATCGGCAGCTACCTGTTCGCGATGGGGATCGGCTCCTACCTCTCCCGCTTCTTCGACCGTCAGCTGGTGGCGCACTTTCTGCGCATCGAGCTGCTGGTGGGCTTGATCGGCGGTTTGATGCCGGCGCTGCTGTTTTCGCTGCAAACGCTGTCGGCGCACTCGTTTCGCTTTGCGCTGTATTCGATGGTGCTGTTGATCGGCACGCTGGTGGGGCTGGAGATCCCACTCGTCATGCGCATCCTGAAGCGCCATTTCAGCGAGCGTTATGCGCTGAAAGACCTGGTCTCGCAGGTGCTCACCTTCGACTACCTGGGTGCGTTGGCGGTGGCCATCGCCTTCCCGTTGCTGCTGGTGCCGCATCTCGGCCTGGTGCGCACCGGCGCGGTGTTCGGGTTGCTGAACGTGGGTGTGGCGGCGTGGGCGATGTGGCTCTTTCGCCGCGAGCTGCGCCGCCTGTCGGCGCATGTGATCGCCTGCCTTGCGGTGGTGGCCGCGCTGCTGGCCGCGCTGGCCGGCGCCGACCGCATCAGCACCTGGGCCGAAGACCGGTTTTACGGCGACCGCATCCTCTACAGCGAGACCAGTGCCTACCAGCGTGTGGTGGTCACGACCAGCCGCGTCGGCGTGCGCCTGTTCCTCAATGGCAACCTGCAGTTCCACTCACGCGACGAGTACCGCTACCACGAGGCGCTGGTGCACCCGGCGATGGCGGCACACGGTGCGCCCAAGCGGGTGCTGGTGCTGGGCGGTGGCGACGGCATGGCGGTGCGCGAGGTGCTCAAGTACGAAAGCGTCGAAGAGGTGACTCTGGTCGAGCTCGACCCGCACATGACCCGGTTGTTCGCCGAACAGCCGCTGCTGCGCCAGCTCAACGCCGATGCACTGCGCTCGCCCAAGCTGCGCATCGTCAATGGCGATGCGTTCGCCTGGTTGGAACAAAACCCGGGCAGCTTCGATGTGATCGTGGTCGACTTCCCCGACCCCACCAACTTTTCCATCGGCAAGCTCTACACCACCAGCTTCTATTCGCTGATCGACGCCCACCTGTCGGCCTCGGGGTATGCGGTGATGCAGACCACCTCGCCGCTGATCGCGCGCCAGAGTTACT
Source organism: Rhizobacter sp. (assembly GCF_018780185.1). GTDB lineage: Bacteria > Pseudomonadota > Gammaproteobacteria > Burkholderiales > Burkholderiaceae_C > Rhizobacter. The sequence goes on along the minus strand of NZ_JADMJX010000026.1, from coordinate 11,602 downwards.
GGACGGTGGCCACCACCATCGAAGCCACCGGGCTGCAGACCACGCCGTACCACGCACACGTGCCGAGCTTTGGCGAGTGGGGCTTCATCCTGGCGAGCCGCCGGCCGTTCCGCGTGCCGACACAGCTGCCGCCGGGTTTGCGCTTTCTCACGCTGGCGGGCTTGCCGGCGATGCTGCAGTTCCCGCCCGACATGGCGCGTGTGCCCGCCGAAGTGAACCGCCTGTCGAACCAGGTGCTGGTGCAGACCTTCGAACAAGAGTGGGGGCGGGTGCACGAATGAGGCTGAGCCGGCGCACGCTGCTCGGCGCGGCCATGTCTTTGCCGCTGGCCTCGTCGTGCCAACGCGCGGCCGAGGCGCGCTACGACGGCGGCTGGGTGGGCGCACAACACGAACGTGGCCACCGCCTGCGTGAGCTCCAGAGCAACGGCCTGCCGACACCCGCCGTGCAGCGCCGCGTCGGTGTGCTGATCGTGGGGGCCGGCGTGGCCGGTCTCGCGTGCGCACGTGCCCTGGCGCGCAAGGGCGTGACCGACGTGCACCTGCTCGACCTCGAAGACAGCGCCGGTGGCAACAGCCGTGGCCACCAGATCGCCGGCATGGCCTGCCCGCTCGGTGCGCACTACCTGCCGGTGCCGGGCGAGCAAGCGCATGAGGTCATCGAGCTTCTCGATGAGCTCGGGGTCAGCCGCATCCAGCACGGCCGGCGGGTCTACGACGAACGCCACCTGTGTCACAGCCCGCAAGAGCGTCTGTTCATCGACGGTCAGTGGCAAGAGGGCCTGCTGCCGGTGCTGGGGCAAAGCGACGAGACACTCGCGCAATACCGCCGCTTCAGCACGCTGGTGGCACAAGCCGGCAAGACGCTCGGCTTCAGCATGCCCACTGCGCGCGCGCCGTGGACGGCAGGGCATGACGCGCTGGATGGCGTCACCTTCAGCGTCTGGCTCGATGACCAAGGCCTCACCGCCGCGCCGCTGCGAACCTACCTCGACTATTGCTGCCGCGACGACTACGGCGCCACCTCGGCCCAGGTGTCGGCCTGGGCCGGCCTGCACTACTTCGCCAGCCGACACGGCTTTCATGCACCGGGTGCGGGAGAGGTGGACGAGCGCGACGGCGTGCTCACCTGGCCGCAAGGCAACGCCTGGCTCACCGAGCGCCTGGCAGCGCCGCTGCGCGAGCGCTTGCACGGCGGCAGGGTGGTGCTGCGGGTGGTCGAGGGCAAGCACGACGTGGCGGTCGATGTGTGGGACGCGCGCGCGCAACGCAGCGAGCGCTGGACGGCCAGCCAGGTGGTGATGGCCACGCCGTTGTTCATCACCGCGCGGCTGCTGGCCTCACCTCCTTTGGCATTGCAGCAGGCGACGGCGCAGCTGCGCTATGCCCCTTGGCTGGTGGCCAACCTGCATGTCGACCCGGTGCTGGCCGACCTGGGTGGCGCGCCTCCGTCGTGGGACAACGTGATCCACGCCAGCCCCGCGCTCGGCTATGTGGACGCCATGCACCAGAGCACCCGGCCTCACCCCGGCCCGACCGTGCTCACCAGCTACTGGGCGCTGGGCGGTGATTCGGCGGAGCAACTGACGGCGCAACGCACGCGCCTGCTGAACGACCCGTGGTCGGTGTGGGCCAGCGCCGTGCTCAAGGACCTGGCCCGAGCCCACCCCGACCTGCCGGCCAAGGTGAAGCGCATCGACCTGATGCGCTACGGCCACGCCATGAGCATCCCCGTGCCGGGTGTGCGCGGCAGCGCGGCGCTGAAGGCGTTGTCAGAGACCAAGGGCCGCGTGCGTTTTGCGCACAGCGACCTGGCGGGTTATTCGGTGTTTGAAGAGGCCTACTTCCACGGCCACCGGGTCGGGCAGGCCCTCACCCTCACCACGTAGCCGCCATCACGCCCTGCTCGGCCGCCAGCCAGTGGCGCACGGCCTGGGGCAAGGGGTGGTCCAGCGGGGCTTGGTTCATCGCCGCATAGGACTCGGCGTTGGGCACCAGGCCGCCGCGCGCCACGGCAGCACCCTTCATGTAGCCGGCCGCATGCACTCGGCCGTCGCGCACGAACTCGAAACGCATGTAGTTCCAGTTGTCGTCGCTCGCGTCCAGCCGGAAGCGCAGGTCGTAGGTCTGCAGCGGGTTGAGGCCGCGGCGGTAGCTGATGATGGCGCCGCCCGACATGGGCCGCCAGCCGTTGCGCACCATCACACGGGCAAAGCCGGTGCGCACGAAGTACTCGACCAGCATCAGGTCGATCAACGTCAGGTAGCGGCCGTTGTTCATGTGACCGTTGATGTCGAGGTCATTGGGCAGCACGCGCAGGCGGCGCGTGAGCGTCTCGCCGGGCGCCAGGCGCGGCAGGCGCCAGCAGCGCAGCAGGGTCAGCAGCAGGCGAAGGTAGAGGTTCACGGCCAGGCCCTCGCCAACAATGCGGCCACGTAGCAGGCGAACGACAGGCCGATGCCGCGAAACGGGATGCTGAACCAGCAGGCCTTGCCCACCACGAGCAGGCCGCCCAGCATGGCCAGCCCGACGCTCAGCAGGTAGGGTGAACCGAACAGCCAGTCGCTGTGCACGATGGCCAGTTGGCCGTAGACCAGGCCGAACAGCATCGCGCCGAAGCTGTGGCTGGCGTTGAAGCCGATCCAGGCCTTCCACATGGTGGTCTCGCGCGAGATCACGGGTGCCACGCGTGCCATCTCGGCCTGCAGGGCCGGGTCGCGCGGCGTGAGCTTGGCCCCGTAAAACGTGTAGAACAGGTGCAGGCTGCCGAGTGCGAGAAGGATCGCGGCGCTGCAAGCCATCAGAATCTGTGCTGCCACAAGAGGTCTCCGGGTTGATGCGGAGGCGTCATATTAGTTCAAAAACGAACCATCTGGGTTTCATCCGCGTCATGAAAACACCGTCCTCCCCCCATGGCACCGCCGCCTGGCTGGCGGTGGTGCGTGCCTACCACCTGTGCGAGGCGGTCATGAGCACGCGCCTGACACGCCTGGGCGTGAAGCTGCCCGAGCACGAGGTGCTGGCCAACCTGAGCACGGCGCCGGGCATCACGCAGCAGATGCTGGCCGAGCGCAGCTTTTCGGCCAAGAGCCACACCAGCATGCTGCTCAAGCAGATGGAGGCGAGCGGCCTGGTGCGCCGCGAGGCCGACCCGGCCGATGCGCGCGCCAAGCTCTTGTTCCTGACACCGGCGGGCGCGGCGCTGGCGCGCAAGACCATGAAGGTGCAGGCCGAAGTGGTGAGTGCGATGGCCGCCACGCTCACCGTCAAGGAGCTCGACCTGGTCGAGCGGCTGATGGCGCCCGCCTGCGAGGTGCTGCAGGCGATGCTCGACGAGCGCTGAGTGTTCGTGCTCGGCCCGTGAAGCTCAGACCTCGCGCCGCCGGTTGGCGCCGTCGGCCGTGTAATAGGCCTTCTTGGCGGCGTACATCGCCCGGTCGGCCTGGTTGACCGCGGCTTCGAGCCGCTCGCCCGCGGCGCAGCAGGCCATGCCGAAGGCAAAGCTCAACGGCCGCCCGCCATAAAACTGGTTGTTGACATCGACCAGCGACTGCAGCTGCTCCAGCAGCTGCGTGCCGCCGCGCTCGTCGGTGCCGGGCAGCAGGATGACGAATTCGTCGCCGCCCACCCGCGCCGCACACGCCGGTTTGTCCACGCCTTTCATCAGCACCTCGCCGGCGCGGCGCAACAAGGCGTCGCCGGCGGCGTGGCCTTCGTTGTCGTTGGCGGACTTCAGGCCATTGAGATCGGCGACGATCACCGTCACCGGCCACGGGCCCTTGCGCTCCAGGCGGTTGATCTCGTCGACGAAGAAGGCGCGGTTGCGCAGCTTGGTGAGCGGGTCGTGCTTGCCGAGGAATTCGAGGTAGGCCTCGGCCTGCTTGCGCGCGGTGATGTCGGTCAGCGAGATCAACACCAGGCCCCAGTCGCGCTCGTGGCCGGGCAGCACCGAGAACTGCAGGTACACATGCAGCTTGTCGCCGCCCAGCGTGTAGTTGACGACCTCGCGCTGGTGAAAGGTCTTGCCGTGCCAGAGGTCGATCAGCTGCTCGGTGAAGTGGGCTCGCATCTCGTCGCGAAATACCTCGTTCAGACGCCTGAGCAGGGTGTCTTTGTCGGGCGCGGCAAACATCGTGAGCGTTTGCTGGTTGACGTCGACGACGCGGATCTCTGCCATGCAGCGGGTGACGAACTCGGGGTGCACGTCGGTGAACACGCGAAAGTCGGCAATGCCTTGTTCGCGCGCTTCGTCGAGCAGGCGCTTGATGCTGCTGAAGTCTTCGACCCAGAGCGAGATCGGCGAGTGTTCGAACAGGCCGCGCGCGTACTGCTCGCTCGCATGCAGCGAACGCTGGGCGCGCTCGCGCTCGCTCACGTCTTCGATCGAGAGCAGCACCCGGTTCCAGGTGCCTTCGTGGCCGGGCAGCAGGGTGGCGTTGAGCTGGATGTCGAGCCGCTGGCCGGCCAGCGTGTAGTTGACGCTCAGGCTGGAAAAGCGCGTCCGGCCCTCCCACAGCGCGGCCAGCTCTTCGACGTGGGCGTCGAACATGTCATCTCTGAACACCTGCGGCAGGTGGCGCACCAGGTGGGCCAGCGATTCGGCGCCATACAGCTCGAGCGTGCGCCGGTTCACCTGCAGCACCTTGAGGCACTGGGAGCACTCGGCCACCCGCCGTGGGTCGCTGCGCAGCCAGTCGCGCAGGTCGCTCACGCCCTCGGCACGCCAGCGCTCGAAGAGGTGGCGCAGTGCGCTGTAGTCTTCAAGCCAGAGCGACACCGGCGCCAGCTCGAAGAGGTCGGCCCACTCGGCCGTTTGCAGGTTGTCGCTGGCGGTGGTCATGGTCGGTCAGCCTTTCATCCAGGCCTCGATCTCGTCGGCGTGCACCGGCACGCCCCGGCTGATGAGTTCACAACCCTGTTCGGTGATCACCGCGTCGTCTTCGATGCGGATGCCGATGTGCCAGTAGCGCTCGGGCACGCCTTCGGCCGGTCGCACGTAGAGGCCCGGTTCCAGCGTCACCACCATACCGGGCTGCAGCCGGCGTGACGGCGGTTTCACCACATTGCCGCCGAGGCCGTCGGGTTGCTCGAAGGCGGGTTCGTCGAGCGCCAGGTACTCGCCGGCGTCGTGCACGTCGCGCCCCAGCCAGTGGCCGGTACCGTGCATGTAGAACTGGCGGTAGGCGGTGCTGGCGATCACGTCGTCGAGCGTGCCATGCTGGTCGCGGCTCAACAGGCCGGTGTCGAGCATGCCTTGCGCGAGCACGCGCACCGCGGCGTGGTGGGCGTCGCGCTGGCGTGCGCCGGGGTGGGTGGCGGCGACAGCGGCCACTTGTGCGGCGTGCACGATGTCGTAGAGCTCACGCTGCGCGGTGCTGAAGCGGCCGGTCGCCGGGAAGGTGCGGGTGATGTCGCTGGCGTAGCCGTCGAGTTCGCAGCCGGCGTCGACCAAGCACAGCTCGCCGGCCTTGAGCGGTGCGTCGCTGGCGGCGTAGTGCAGCACGCAAGCGTTGACGCCGGCCGCCACGATGGAGGTGTAGGCGGGGCTCTGCGCGCCATGGCGGCGGAACTCGTGCAGCAGCTCGGCCTCGATCTCGTACTCGCGCACCTGGCCGGTGGGGTCGGCGCGAAAACGCTGGGCACAAAAGCGCATGGCCCGCGCATGGGCCCCGGCGGAGATGGTGGCTGCACGCCGCATGGTGGCGATCTCGGCCGCGCTCTTGACCAGCCGCATCTCGTCGAGCAGCACGGCCAGGTCGCGGTGCGAGCCCGGGCTCATGCTGCCCAGGTGCGAACGGTCGCGCACGGTGGCCAGCCAGCCGCTGATGCGTTGCTCCAGGCCCCCGGGGGCGCCGAACAGCGTCCACACCGTGTGCTGGTGGTTCAGCAGCTCGGGCAGGCGCGCGTCGAGCAGCTCGATGGCGTGAGCTTCGTCCACCCCCAGCGCCTGGGGCGCGGCCTCGGGGCCGAGGCGGTGGCCGGTCCAGACTTCCTGCGCGCTGTCCTTGGCGCGGCAGAACAGCACGCTGTGGCCGTCGGCACGCAGCACCAGGCCGCTGTGTGGTTCGTCGAAGCCGGTCAGGTAATGGAAGTAGCTGTCGTGACGATAGGGGTGCTCGCTGTCACGGCTGCGCAGGAACTCGGGCGCGGTCATCACGATGGCGATGCCGCCACCGGCACGGTGCAGGGCCTGGGCGAGTTGCGCGCGCCGCTCGCGGTACGTGTCGCTGGTCATGCGCGCGATTGTTGCACCGCGCTCCCCGAAATCACGCCTTGGTGCGCTTGACGGCAGGGGGAAGATTCGGCGCCTGGGCCTGCTGGCGCAGGCGCTTCAACTCGCGCATCATTTCGCGGTCGACCGACGAGGGCTGCTTGGCCACCTCGGCCGCCGCTTCGCTGCCACGCTCGCCGGAGCGTTTGACGGCATCGCGGTCGCCTGCCAGCTGCTGGCGGGCGCGGATGTTGTTGGCCAGCGTTTCCACCGCCTCCAGGTTGTAGTGCGCGTCGGTCTTGGGCAAGGCGACCACGCGCTTGTCGACCATGCGCATGCTCAGGCGGCACACCCGGTTGTGGTTGAGGTGGCGCAAGGTGAAGCCTTTGGTCTCGGCCTCACTGACCGACACGTCTCGGATGTTTTCGATGGCCACCTGGTGCACCTTGTGGCCCAGGCCACGCTGGAACCACACGTTGTTGGCGCTGACCGTCACACGCTCCCAGCGGGTCAGGTCCAGGCCCACGGCGCCCAGCAGCACCAGAACGCCGAGGAAAGTGACCCAGCCCATGCCCCAGCCCACGCCGACCCACATCACCAGGCCGGAGGCCAGCACCAGGCCGACCACCTCCAGCATGGCGCGCTCGGCCGTGCCGTAGACGCTGCGCTCGTAGCCACTGACTTCGGGCTCACCGGTGGCCAGCGGCCAGGCGGCCGACGCCACCGCCTTGGCGCCGCGCCCGAGCAGCACGTGGCCGGCCACGGCAATGGCCAGCATGAAGGGGAGGATGAGGAAGGTAGTCACAGCCCGGAAGTTAACGCGAACTGGAGCCCGGCGAAAGGCCCTGCGACAAAAGCTGGCTTGGCGGCGGTGACACGCGGTCGATTCCATGGCCTGAGCGGGCAACCTGCTGTGGCTAAGATGCCTCATTCCACTTTGAGGTGTTTCCATGCAATACAGGCGTCTGGGCCGCAGCGGGTTGCAGGTCAGCGAGTTGTCGCTCGGCTCCTGGGTCACGTACCACAACCAGGTGGACGCCTCGGCGGCCACCGAGATGCTGGCCGCCGCCATGGATGCCGGCATCAATTTCTTCGACAACGCCGAGGCCTATGCCGGCGGTCAGAGCGAGGTGGTGATGGGCCAGGCCCTGCAGGCGCTGAAGCGCCCCCGCCTGAGCTATGTGGTGTCGACCAAGTTCTATTGGGGCCTTGACCACGGCGGCAACCCGGTCAACCAGAAGAACACGCTCAACCGCAAATACCTCTCGCAGGCGATCGACGGCTCGCTCAAGCGCATGCAGCTCGATCACATCGACCTGGTCTATTGCCACCGGCCCGACCCGAACACGCCGATCGAAGAAACCGTCTGGGCGATGAGCGACATGGTCACGCAGGGCAAGGCGCTCTACTGGGGCACCAGCGAGTGGAGTGCGAAAGAGATTCGCGCCGCCTACGACGTCGCCGAGCGCGAGCGCCTGCACCGCCCGCTGATGGAGCAGCCGCAATACAACCTGTTCGCCCGTGCGCGGGTCGAGCGCGAATACGCCAAGCTCTACGACGGCATCGGGCTGGGTCTCACCACCTGGAGCCCACTGGCCAGCGGGCTGCTCACCGGCAAGTACCGCGCTGGCGTGCCGGCCGGCAGCCGCGGGGCGCTCGACGGCATGGGCTTTCTGGTCAAGGGGCTGACCGATGCGGCAAAGAACGAGGCCGTGGCCCAGCTGGAGCCGATCGCACGCGATCTGGGTGGCAACGTGGCGCAGCTCGCCATCGCCTGGGTCAACCGCAACCCGAACGTCAGCACCGTGATCCTCGGGGCATCGAAGCTGGCACAGCTGCAAGACAACCTGGGCGCCTTGAACCTCACCCCGAAGCTCACGCCCGAGGTGCTGGCGCGCATCGACAAGGTCACCAAGTCGCTGGCGGGCTGAGCCGTGGCCCATTCACACGACCTGCGCCCGTGGCAACACGCCCACGTGTTCGATACCGGCAACCGGCTGGGCGAGACACGCACGCACTGGGTGCTGGCGATCACCCTGCTGACCATGGTGGTCGAGATCGCCGCCGGCTGGTGGACGGGCTCGATGGCCTTGCTGGCCGATGGCTGGCACATGGGCACCCACGCGCTGGCGCTGGGCGTCACGGCCGGGGCCTACTACCTGGCGCGCCGCCACGCCGGTGACACCCGCTACGCCTTCGGCACCTGGAAGATCGAGGTGCTGGGCAGTTTTGCCAGCGCGCTGGTGCTGGGCGTGGTGGGGCTGGGCATCGCGGTCGAATCGCTGGTGCGGCTCTGGAAGGCCGAGCCGATCGAGGCGCAGACGGCGCTGGTCATCGCCGTGATCGGGCTGGTGGTGAACCTGGTGTCGGCGTGGTTGCTGCATGGTGCGCAGGGCGGGCATGACCATGACCACCACCACGATCATGCTCACCATGGCCATGCCCACGGCGAGCCCGCCCACTCAGGTCACCAAGACCTGAACCTGCGCGCCGCCTATGCCCACGTGATGGCCGACGCACTTACCTCGGTGTTTGCCATTGCCGCCTTGTCCGCGGCGGTCTGGCTGGGCTGGACCTGGCTCGACCCGCTGGTGGGCGTGCTTGGCGCAGTGGTGATCGCGGTATGGGCCTGGGGCCTGATGCGCCAGTCGGCCGCGGTGCTGCTCGACCGCGAGATGGACCACCCGCTGACGCACGAGGTGCGCGAGGCCATCGAGTCCGACGGCGACGCCAAGGTGGCCGACCTGCACGTGTGGCGTGTGGGCCGCGAAGCCTTTGCGGCCGAGGTCTGCATCGTGGCCGATGCGCCGCTGGCGCCCTCGGTCTACCGCGAGCGGCTGAAGGTGCACAGCGAGCTGGTGCACGTATCGATCGAAGTCAACCGCTGCCTCCACGCGCCGCGCTGAGCGGCGTTATTCCCGCGTGTTGAGGGCGTTCAGCCGCTCGACCGTCCCCACGTCTGTCCACGGCCCGTCGTAGCGTTGTGCGCTGATGCGCCCGGCGTCCGCACCGGCCTGCAGCAGCGGTGTCAACGGCAGCTTCTGGCCCATCGCCACGCCAGCCACGATGGACGCTCGGAACAGGCCCACGCTGGCCCAGGTGAAGCGCGGTTCGGACTGGCGGGATGCCAGGCCGTTGGTGTCGATGCCGAAGTCGCCGTTGGGGTGGTGTGGTGCATTGGGCACCAGCCACAGGTGGGCGTCTTTCCCGCTCTGCACGAAGCGCTGGGCGACGCCGGCGTCGAACTCGAAGCCGGGCAGGAACACGTCACCCGAGACGACCCAGAAGCAGTCGTTCGAGGCATCGGTCAATAGCGGCAAGGCCTTGGCCATGCCGCCGGCGGTCTCGAGTGCACCGCCGTGGTCGCGGCCTTCGAGCGAGTAGTGGATGTGAACGCCGTATCGCGCGCCATCGCCCAATGTGTCGACGACGCGCTCTTCGAGCCAGGCCGTGTTGATCACGACCTCGTGCACGCCGCCGCGCGCCAACGCTTCGAGGTGCCACACGATCAGCGGCTTGCCGCGCACCACCAGCAAGGGCTTGGGCGTGTGGTCGGTCAGCGGCCGCATGCGCTCGCCGCGGCCCGCGGCCAGGATCAGTGCCTTCATGGTGTGCGGCCTCGTTCGAGCGCATGGCGCTCCACCTGCGAGGGCTGGAAGGCAGCGAGCAGCATGTCGATCAAGGCATGCGCCTTGTGGGTGTTGTCGGCGCCGAAGTTGCACACGTACACATCCAGCGTCACCGCCTGCAGCTCGGGCCAGGTGTGCACAGCCAGGTGCGACTCGGCCAGCAGCACCACGCCAGTCACGCCGCCCTCTTTTCCGTGGCTCCCCGGGAAGGTATGGAACAACTCGCCCACCGGTTGCAGCGCGGCGTCACGCACGGCACTGAGGCACAGGTTGCGCAAGGCGATGGGGTCGGTCATCGAGGGCAGCTTCGTGGAGCATCCCCTCAAATCGGCGGTGAGGTGCAGGCCGTGCATGGCGGGATTATCGGGGCCCGTAAAATGCCGGGTTTTCCCCTCCAGCCCGCGAGCCCATGACCGCCATCGCTTCCAACACTTCCTTGATGGCGAACGCCATCCGTGCCCTGGCGATGGACGCCGTGCAGCAAGCCAATTCCGGCCACCCCGGCGCCCCGATGGGCATGGCCGAGATCGCCGTGGCACTGTGGGGCCGCCACCTGCAGCACAACCCCGGCAACCCGCACTGGGCCAACCGCGACCGCTTCGTGCTGAGCAACGGCCATGGCTCCATGCTCATCTACGCGCTGCTGCACCTGTCGGGCTACGACCTGCCGATGAGCGAGCTGCGCAACTTCCGCCAGATGCACAGCAAGACCCCGGGCCACCCCGAGGTCGGCATCACCCCCGGCATCGAGACCACCACCGGACCGCTGGGCCAGGGTTTCACCAACGCCGTCGGCCTGGCCTTGGCCGAGAAGCTGCTCGCCAAGGAGTTCAACCGCGACGGCCACAACATCGTCGACCACCACACCTATGTGTTCCTGGGTGACGGCTGCCTGATGGAAGGCATCAGCCACGAAGCGGCAGCGCTTGCAGGCGCATGGAAGCTCGGCAAGCTGATCGCCATCTACGACGACAACGGCATCTCCATCGACGGCAAGGTTCAGCCCTGGTTCATCGACAACACCCCGCAGCGTTTCGAGGCCTATGGCTGGAACGTCATTGCCAAGGTCGACGGTCATGACGTGAACGCCGTCGACGCCGCCATCGCCCAGGCCAAGAAATCGGACAAGCCCACGCTGATCTGCGCGCAGACCACCATCGGCAAGGGCTCGCCCAACCGCGCCGGCACCGCCAAGGCGCACGGCGAAGCGCTCGGCCCCGACGAGATCAAGCTCACCCGAGAAGCGCTGGGCTGGAGCTTCGAGCCCTTCGTCGTGCCCGAAGAAGCCTACGAGAACTGGGATGCGCGACAGAACGGTCTGGCCGCCGAAACCCGCTGGGTCGACGCTTTCGAGGCCTACTCGAAGGCCCACCCCGAGCTGGCCGTCGAGCTGGCCCGCCGCCTCGATGGTGAGCTGCCGAAGAACTGGACCCAAGCCGCGGTCGATGCAGCGGTGGCAGCCCACACCAAGGCCGAGACGGTGGCCAGCCGCAAGGCCAGCCAGTTGGCGCTAGAGGCCTTCACCAAGACCTTGCCCGAGCTGCTCGGCGGCAGCGCCGACCTGACCGGCTCCAACCTCACCAACACCAGCAGCACCGCGCCGCTGCGTTTCGACGAGCAGGGCGTGGCCAACGGTGGCCGCCACATCAACTACGGCGTGCGCGAGTTCGGCATGGCCGCCATCATGAACGGCGTCGCGCTGCACGGTGGCTTCATCCCCTACGGCGGCACCTTCCTCACCTTCAGCGACTACAGCCGCAACG
>NZ_JADMJX010000359.1:13764-18029 GCF_018780185.1 Rhizobacter sp. | reverse complement strand
CCGCTGCGGCCAAGCCCAGCGACCAGGTGGCCAAGTTGCTCGACCAGGGCAAGTGCACTTCTTGCCACGGCGCCGACTTCAACACCCCGATCGACGGCACCTACCCCAAATTGGCCGGTCAGCACGCCGACTACCTGTACGTGGCGCTGAAGGCCTACCAGACCAGCAACAACCCGCAGCTGGGTCGCTCCAACGCGATCATGGCCGGCATGGCCCAGCCCTTCACCCACGCGCAGCTCAAGTTGCTGGCGCAGTACCTGGCCTCGCTGCCGAGCGAGCTGCAGACGGTGCCGCAGTCGCGATTCCGCTGAAACGGTGCTCTAAGTCACACAAAACGCCGCTGAGTCCCAGCGGCGTTTTTGTTTGGGGCCGGGCCGGTCAAGTTCGCTCGGGAGGTGTCGATAGCCAATGAGCCGCCGCGCTCACCTCGCCAACACCCCATGCTGAAGAAGATCACCATCCAACAGCTACGCCTGGGCATGCACGTGCACGCACTGGAGGGTTCGTGGCTCGATCACCCGTTCTGGAAGACCAAGTTCGTTCTGCAAGACCAGGCGGATCTGGACAAGCTTCGACAGAGCGGCGTGCAGGCCTGCTGGATCGACAACAGCAAGGGGCTCGATGTGGCGCCACCCGTCGAGGAGCGTGCACCCACCACTGCACCCCCTCCCCAAGCCGTGGCGACGGCACCGACGCCGGCCCCAGCGATCCTGACCCAGCAAAGCGAATTGGCCCATGAGGTCAAGCGGGCCGCGGTGCTGGTCGCCAAATCCAAGCAGGCGGTGATGGCCCTGTTCAGTGAAGCCCGCATGGGCAACGCGATCGACGCGGCCGAATGCCTGCCGCTGGTCGACGAGATCGCTGGCTCGGTGTGGCGCAACCCGGGCGCGATGGTCAGCCTGGCGCGCCTGAAGACGCACGACGACTACACCTACATGCATTCGGTGGCGGTGTGTGCCCTGATGATTTCACTCGGGCGGCAACTCCGCATGGACGAGGTCGCCGTTCGCGAAGCCGGTCTTGCTGGCCTGCTGCACGACATGGGCAAGGCGGTGATGCCGACCGAGGTGCTCAACAAGCCGGGCAAGCTCACCGATGACGAATTCAAGATCATGAAGTCGCACCCGCTGCGTGGCTTCGAGATGCTGCGCGAAGGCGGCACCGCCACCGAAGGTGCGCTCGACGTCTGCCTGCACCACCACGAGAAGATCGACGGCAGCGGCTACCCGAACGGCCTGCGCGGCGACCAGATCTCGCGGCTGGCGAAGATGGGTGCGGTGTGCGATGTCTACGATGCCATCACCTCCGATCGCCCGTACAAGAACGGCTGGGACCCGGCCGAGTCCATCCGCAAGATGGCCGAGTGGCGGGGTGGCCACTTTGACGACATCGTGTTCCAGGCCTTCGTGAAGAGCCTGGGCATCTACCCCATCGGCTCGCTGGTGCGCATGCAGTCGGGCCGGCTGGCGGTGGTGTGCGAGCAGAACCCGGAGTCGCTGGTGGCGCCCAAGGTGAAGGTGTTCTTCTCGACGCGCTCGCAGCTGCACATTCCACCGGAGTTGCTCGACCTGTCGAGCCCCGCCTGCAGCGACCGCATTGCGGCGCGCGAATCGAACGCGCAGTGGAAGTTCACCCACCTCAACGAACTGTGGGCCGGTGCCGACGCGCTGAAGCGCCAGGGTGTGAGCGCCTGACCAGGCCTCTCTAGGAACGCCCGCCCGCCAGGTCGTCGAGGATCGGGCAATCGGGTCGGTGGTCGCCCTGGCAACAATGCGCCAGGTGCTCCAGCGTGCGCTTCATCGCCTGCATTTCGTCGATGCGCCGCTGCAAGTCAGCCGCATGGGCACCGGCGATGCGCTTCACATCGGCACTCGCACGACGGCGGTTGCGCCACAGGCCGAGCAGGGTGTCGATCTCCTTGATGCCGAAGCCCAGGTCGCGTGCGCGGCGTATGAAGCGCAGCGTGTGCACGCTCGCTTCGTCATACACCCGATAGCCGGCCTCGGTGCGCGGCACCTTGGGCAAGAGGCCCAGGCTTTCGTAGTGGCGGATCATCTTGGCCGAAACGGCCGATTGGGTGGCTGCTTCACCGATGTTCATCTGCTGTTCCCTTCGGGCTTCCAACGCTTGAGCAGCAACGCATTGCTGATCACGCTCACACTCGACAGCGCCATCGCCGCCCCCGCCACCACCGGGCTCAACAACCCGAACGCCGCCAGCGGGATGCCGACCACGTTGTAGATGAAGGCCCAAAAGAGGTTCTGGCGGATCTTGCTGGTGGTGCGCTGAGAGATGCTGAGCGCGGCCATCACCAGCGACAAATCGCCGCGCATCAGCGTGATGCCCGCGGTGGCCATGGCCACGTCGGTGCCCGTGCTCATCGCGATGCCCACATCGGCGGCGGCCAGCGCCGGGGCGTCGTTCACGCCATCACCCACCATCGCGACCCGCGCGCCGTGCGGCAGGCCCTGGCGCAGTGCGGCAATCACGCCGGCCTTGTCGCCGGGCAGCACCTCGGCGTGCACCTCGGCAATGCCCAGCGCATCGGCCACGGCTTGTGCGCTGCCGCGGTTGTCGCCGCTCACCAGCACCGTGCGCACGCCGTGCGCCTTGAGCCGGGCCATCGCCGCAGCCGCCTCGGGCTTGAGCGTGTCGCCAAAGGCCAGCAGGCCCAGCAGCTGCGGCGTGCCGTCGGTGCGCGCGAGCCACGACACCGTGTGGCCATGAGACTGCAGCGTGGCAGCAACGTCGGCCAGGGCTTTCGTGTCCACGCCCAGCTCGCCCATCCATGGGCCGCTGCCCAGGGCCAGGCTTTCGCCATGGAACACACCGCTCACACCCCGCCCCGCCACAGCTTGCACCTGCTGCGCGCGCTCATTGGCTTGGGTGGCACTGAGCACGGCCCGCGCCAGCGGGTGTTCGCTGCCGGCCTGGAGAGCGGCGGCCCGTGCCAGCAGCTCGTCGCGGCTCAACACCACCGGCACGGCATCCACCAGCACCGGTTTGCCCTGCGTCAGCGTGCCGGTCTTGTCGAAGGCGATCACTTTCACGGCGTGCATCGCTTCGAGCGCCAGCGCGTCCTGGATCAGGATGCCGTGCTTCGCGGCCGTGCCGGTGCCGGCCATGATGGCCGCAGGTGTGGCCAGCCCCAGCGCACACGGGCAGGCAATCACCAGCACGGCGACCGCATGCAGCAAGGCGGTGGCGATGTCGCCGTTCCACCACCACCAGCCGGCGAAGGTGAGCAACGCAGCCACCACCACCGCGGGCACGAACACCGCGCTCACCTGGTCGACCAGCTGCTGGATCGGTGCCTTCTTGGCCTGGGCCGACTCGACCAGGCGCACGATGCGCGCCAATGCCGTCTCGGCGCCCACCGCCGTGGTGCGCACGATCAACAGCCCTTCGGCGTTGATGGCGCCTCCGGTGACGCGGCTGCCCGCCGCTTTGGTGACCGGCAGGCTCTCGCCGGTGAGCAGCGATTCGTCCATGTGGCTGGCGCCTTCGATCACCACGCCGTCCACCGGCGCACGCTCGCCGGGGCGCAGCACCACCTCGTCGCCCACCTGGACTTGCGCCAACGGCACGCTGTCTTCACGGCCTGCACGGCGCACACGCGCGGTGTCGGGCCGCAGGGCCTGCAGCGCTCGCAGGGCCTCGGTGGTCTGGCGTTTGGCCCTGGCCTCCAGCCACTTGCCGAAGCGCACCAGGGTGATCACCACCGCGGCCGATTCGAAATACAGCGCTGGCATCGCCGATTGGTCGTTGAAGAGCTGCCACACGCTCAGCCCATACGCTGCGCTGGTGCCCAGGGCCACCAGCACGTCCATGCTCCCGCTGCCGGCGCGCAGTGATTTCCAGCCCGCCACATAAAAACGCGCTCCGAGCCAGAACTGCACCGGCGTGGCCAACAGCAGCTGCAACCAGCCGGGCAGCATCCAGTGCTGGCCGAACAGGTCGCCCAGCATCGGCAGCACCAACGGGGCTGACAAGGCTGCAGCCACCGCCACCTGCCAACCTTGTGTGCTGTGGTGGGGTTCGGGCGAGGCGATCTCGCGGGCGGTGTAGCCGGCCTTTTCGACAGCGGACAGCAGGTCGGCGGTGGGACCGGCGCTCTTGCGGCGCACCACGGTGGCCTGCTCGGTGGCGAGGTTCACGCTGACCGATTGCACGCCGGGCACCTTGGCCAAGGCCTTTTCGACGCGGGTCACGCACGAGGCGCAGGTCATGCCTTCGATGGGCAGCTGCAGGGTGAGGGTGGGGGC
>NZ_JADMJX010000359.1:0-13664 GCF_018780185.1 Rhizobacter sp. | reverse complement strand
AGGAGTGCGCATGAAACGCAGCTTGTCCGTTCTTTGTCTCGCCGCCCTGGTGAGCACGCTGGCCTCAGCGCAAACCCTGCGCTGGGCTTCGCAGGGCGACGCGCAGACCATGGACCCGTACTCGCAGAACGAGCTGTTGACCAATGCGATGAATGGCCAGGTCTACGAAACCCTGGTCAACCGCGGCAAGAACATGGCGCTCGAGCCGGTGCTCGCCACCGAATGGAAGCAGACCTCGCCCACGCAGTGGCGCTTCAAGCTGCGCGCAGGCGTGAAGTTCCACGACGGCAGCCCCTTCAGCGCCGACGACGTGGTGTTCTCGGTGCAGCGCGCCAAGGAGGCCAGTTCCGACATCGGCGTCTACGCCAACGCCGTGGGCACGCCGAAGAAGGTCGACGCGCTCACGGTCGAGTTCAACCTCGCCAACGTGAACCCGATCTTCTTGCAGCACCTGAGCCTGCTGCCCATCATGAGCAAGGGCTGGGCCGAGAAGAACAAGGCCACCAAGCCGATCGACTTCAAGAACAAGGAAGAGGGCTATGCCTCCTTCCATGCCAACGGCACCGGGCCCTACCAGCTGGTGTCGCGCCAGCCCGACGTGAAGACCGTCTACAAGCGCAACACCGCGTGGTGGGGCAAGTTCGACGGCAATGTGCAAGAGGTCGTCTACACCCCCATCAAGAGCGACGCCACGCGTGTGGCCGCACTGATCTCGGGCGAGGTTGATCTCATCCTCGACCCGTCGCCACAAGACCTGCCGCGCCTGCGCAACACCTCGGGCGTGAAGGTCATCGACGGCCCGGAGAACCGCCTCGTCTTCATCGGCATGGACCAGCTGCGCGACGAGCTGCTCTACAGCAGCGTGAAGGGCAAGAACCCGTTCAAGGACGTGCGGGTGCGCAAGGCGCTCTACCAGGCCATCGACATCGAGACCATCAAGACCAAGCTGATGCGTGGCCAGGCGGTGCCCACCGGCGGCATCACGCCGTCACCACTGGGCGCCTACAACGACCCCGAGATCGAAAAGCGCTTGCCCTACGACCTGGAGGCCGCCAAGAAGCTGATGGCTGATGCGGGTTATGCGCAAGGCTTCGAGGTCACGCTCGACTGCCCCAACAACCGCTACATCAACGACGAAGAGATCTGCCAGACGCTCGCCTCGATGTGGGCGCGGCTGAACGTGAAGATCCGCGTCAACGCGATGCCCCGCTCGGCCTACTTCCCCAAGGTGCAGAAGTACGACACCTCGATGTACATGCTGGGCTGGGGCGGTGCGATCACCGACGCCGAACCCACGCTGACGCCGGTCTTGCGCGGGCGCGGCGAAGCCGGTGTGGGCTCATGGAACTTCGGCGGCGCCAAAGATGCCCAGCTCGAAGAGCTGGCCGCTGCGTCGAGCAAAGAGGCTGACCCGAAGAAGCGCGAGCAGTTGATCAAGGCCGCGCTGAAACGCCACAACGAGCTGGTGCTGAACATCCCGCTGCACAGGCAAGTCATCCCATGGGCGGCGCGGGCCAACGTCGAGGCCGTCCACCGGCCCGACAACTGGCTCGAGTGGCGCTGGGTCACCTTGAAGTAGGCCGCCATGCCCAGCACCGAAACCCTTGAGAGATTCATCGCCCGTGTCGAGCAGAACGCTCACGCTGAAGCGATCGAAGAGTTCTACGCAGCCGACGCGACGATGCGCGAGAACCAGGGCCCGCCCCGCACGGGTGGGCGCGAGGCCCATGTGGCCAATGAGCGCAAGGTGCTGGCGCGGGCCCGATCAGTCACGTCGCAGTGTGTGCGCCCGGTGTTGGTGAACGGCGACCATGTGGCGATCCGGTGGATCTTCCGCTTCGAGTGGCTGGACGGCAGCGTCACCGAGATGGAAGAGGTGGCCTGGCAACGCTGGGAAGGAGAGCGCATGGCCGAAGAAACTTTCTTCTACGACCCCGCGCAGCGTGTACCCCGGCATCCTGCCTAGCGCGTCGCGCGGCGCCTGACGGCGTCGATGTATTTGTGCCCATCGGGCGGCAGCCCGCTGCGCTGTGACTCCCACATCATCTCGCCCAGGCACTCCATCACCTCGTGGTGCGCCTCGTGTGCCGAGCCGCGTTTGGCGGCCAGCAGCTCGTAGGCCTGCTTGATGCCGCGCGGTTGGTCGATGCTGACCTGCTCGCTGATCGACAGGTGCATCGACAGGTGCAGGAACGGGTTGGTGCGGCCCGCCTCGACGTCATAGACCGCGGCCAGCGCGGCTTCCACGTCGCCCAGCTCGGCGTGGTACTCGGGGTGCTCGCCGATCCAGTCGGCGGCCACGGTTTCCATCGGCGTGAGCGGCAGGCCTTCGCGGCGCTTGCGGTAGGCCTCGCAGAAGAAGCGGCGGACGTCGTGCTGGGAGGGTGCGAACATCGCTGAATTCTCGCTTCTTCTCCGACATGATCACCGACCCCTGGTTTTATGCCGTGGCCGTGCCCGCGGTGCTGATGATGGGGCTGGCCAAGAGCGGTTTTGGCGCCGGCTTCGGCGCACTGGCCACCCCGTTGATGGCGCTGGCGATTCCCGTGCCGCAGGCGGCGGCGATCATGCTGCCCTTGCTGCTGGTGATGGATGCCTTTGGCGTCAAGGCCTTGTGGCACCTGCGCGACCGCGAGTTGCTGCGCCTGCTGCTGCCGGCGGGCATGCTGGGCACGCTCACCGGCCTCCTGACCTTCGGGCTGCTGCCCACCCACGTGGTGGCCGGCATCGTGGGGGCCTTGACCCTGCTGTTTCTGGCGCAGCGCCTCTTGTTCCCACCGCACGTGGACGCACCGCCACCGCCACGCTGGCTGGGGTTCACACTCGGCATTGCCTCGGGCTTCACCAGCTTCGTGGCGCACGCCGGCAGCCCGCCGGTGAGCGCCTACGTGCTCCCCTTGCGCCTGCAGCCGATGGTCTTCACGGCCACTATGGCGATCTTCTTTGCGGCGGTGAACCTGTCCAAGATCGTTCCCTATGCCTGGTTGGGCCTGATCGACCTGCGCAACATGAGCACCGCGCTGGTGTTGATGCCGTTGGCGCCGGTGGGGGTGTGGATCGGCATTCGCCTCGTGCCGCACATCCCGGCCAAGCTCTTTTATCGGCTCGTCTACATCGGCATGTTCCTCACGGGCGTCAAGTTGCTGTGGGACGGGTTCCGTTGAATCTGGTTTTGTATGGCCGTGCGAAAATGCGGTCTTTGTTTTGCTTCCCAGATTCCAAGGAATGACCATGCCGACACGCAGTTTTTTGATGACCGCCGAAAACATCATGGGGGCCGGCTGCCTGGCCGATGCCATGACGGTGGTGAAGTCACGCGGCTTCAAGCACGCGCTGATCGTGACCGACGCCCCGCTCACCGCCCTGGGCGTGACCGAGAAGGTCGCCGCGCTGCTGCGTGAGCGTGACATCGAGGTGTCGGTGTTCGACGGCGTGCAGCCCAACCCGACCGTCTCCAACGTCGAAGCCGGCCTGGCCGTGCTGCAAAAGGCGGGCGCCGACTGCATCATCTCGCTGGGTGGCGGCTCGCCGCACGATTGCGCCAAGGTCATGGCGGTGCTGGCCACCAACGGCGGCTCGGTGATGGACTACCGCGGCGCCAACAAGGTGAAGAAGACGCCGCTCGCGCTGGTGTCGATCAACACCACCGCCGGCACAGCCAGCGAGATCACGCGCTTTGCAGTGATCACCGAAGAGACCAAGCACCTGAAGATGAACATCGTCGACCGTCAGCTGGCCCCGCTGATCTCGGTCAACGACCCCGAGCTGATGCGCGGCATGCCGCCTGCGTTGACCGCAGCCACCGGCATGGATGCGCTCACGCACGCGGTCGAAGCCTATGTCTCGATCGTGGCCACGCCGGTGACCGACGCCTGCGCGCTGCACGCGATCAAGCTGATCGGCCAGTACCTGCCGCGCGCCGTGTCGAACGGCAAAGAAGACATCGAAGCGCGCGAAAACATGACCTACGCGCAGCTGCTCGCGGGCATGGCGTTCAACAACGCCTTCCTCGGCTACGTGCACGCCATGGCGCACCAGCTCGGCGGCCAGTACAACCTGCCGCACGGGGTGTGCAACGCGATGCTGCTGTCGCACGTGCAGGCCGTGAATGCCAGCGCTTGCGCACCGCGCCTGGGCGATGTGGCGCGCGCCCTGGGGGTGGACACCACGGGCCTGAACACCGAGGCTGCGGCACTTGCCGCCGTGAAGGCGATGCACGACCTGGCCCGCACCGTGGGCATCCCGGCCAAGCTGGCCGACCTGGGCGTGAAGCGCGAAGACTTCGCAATGATGGCCGTCAACGCGATGAAAGACGGGTCGGGCGCGACCAACCCGCGCAAGCTCTCGCAGGCCGAGATCGAGGCGATTTACGAAGCGGCGTTCTGAGTCTGGAGCCTCGGGCCGGCGGCCGCGGGCGCAAGCCTCGGTCGCCTAGGCGCCAGCGCTGGGGCGCTTGACGGCGTAGATGTGCCAGACCGCGATGAACATGGCCGCGATCGTCGGGCCGATCACGAAGCCGTTGATGCCGAACACCGCCATGCCGCCGAGCGTGGTGATCATCACCACGAAGTCGGGCATGCCCGTGTCCTTGCCCACCAGAAAGGGCCGCATCAGGTTGTCGACCAACCCGATCACCAGCACGCCGTAGGCGGCCAGCGCGAGGCCTTGCCAGATGGCACCGGTGACGAGGAAGTAGATCGCGACCGGCGCCCACACCAAGGCCGCGCCGACGGCGGGCAGCAGCGAGAGAAACGCCATCAGCACCGCCCACAGCAGGGCGCCGTTGACCCCGAGGTACCAGAACGCGAGGCCGCCCAGCGCACCCTGCACGGCGGCCACCAGCAGGTTGCCCTTGACCGTGGCGCGGATCACGGTGGTGAACTTGTCGACCAGCTCTCGCGTGTGACCGGCTGACAGCGGGATCGCGCGCCGCACGGCCTTCGCAAGCTCGTCGCCGTCGCGAATCAAGAAGTACGCGATGTACACCGTGATGAACAGGTTGACCACGAACTCGAAGGTGTTCTGGCCGATGCTGAAGGCGCGTGTCGCGATGAATTGGCTGCCCTCCGAGGCGGCCTCCGTCAGGCGGCGTTGCAGCGTGTCGAAGTCGGCCAGGTCGAAGAGGCCGAGCAGCGAGACCGCCGGGGCCGGCAGCGAATCGAACAGTTGGCGCAGGTGCAGCGCGAGGTTCCATTCGCCCGATTGCACGCGGTTGTAGATGCCCATCGCTTCGCGTGCCATCGCGGCACTGACGATCGCAAACGGCACGATGACGATCACCACCACGACCGCGAGCGTCAACAAGGCCGCCGGGTTGTTCTTGTGCCGCAGGCGAGGCAGCAGCCAGCGGTAGAGCGGCGTGAACAGCAGCGCAATGATGCAGGCCCACAGGATCGTGCCGAAGAAGGGCAGCAGGATCCAGGCGAACGCGAGCGACACCGCGACCAGCAGCAGCGGGAAGCCCTTGTTCTCGAGATAGGCGGGTGCCTTGGAGTCGTTTGGTGTCATGGTGTCGATGGGTTCAGCTTCTCAGGCGCCGCGTGCTCTGCACGGCAAAGTAGAACCACTCGTTGCCCGGGAGCGCGGCGGGGTTCGGGAACACGATGAAGCCGTCGGCCGGGGCGTGCACCGGGGTGCCGTCGGCGCGGGTGCCGATCAGCTCGCCGGCCTGGACCGGGTCGTAGCTGGCCCATTCGCGCGCAAAGCGGTCGCCGACGTGGTGGCGGTCGGTGACTTCGGCCAGGCGCAGCAGCTCGATGTCAGTGCGCGCGGGTGGCGCCGGCTCGTCCACCAGCTTCAGCTGCGCCAGCGTGTGGCGGATGGCGCGGTAGGCGACCTCGGGCGCCCGCGCGTCAGCATGCTGGCCACATTCGAGCGTGATGGCGTAGCCACCTGAGGCGCGCATGTACTCGGTGGTGCCCACGCCGTAGCTCGGGTCGGTGTTGAGCAGCTGTGCGCGCTCGGTGGGGGCGGTGCGCTGCAGGCGGTTCTTCACGCCGGCGGCGTAGGTGTCGAGCCAGCCTTCGACGAGGCGGCGAGGACCCAGGCGCAGTGCCAGCGCTTCTTCTTCGGCCGCGTGGGCAAACGGCTCCAGCGGGCCGCTGTTGTCTTGCGGGCCGATCATCGCGAAGGGCTCGCCGGCGGTGTGGAAGGAGTGCAGGTCGAGCAACACCTCGTGTTCGGCCAGCAGCGGGCACAAGACGTTGGCGATGCTGTCTTCGAAGTCGTGCGGGGCGGGGTTGGGCCGCAGGTTGCGGTTGAGGTTGCGCTCACCCATGCGCTGGCCATGCTGGTAGGCCAACGGGTTGGTCACCGGCACGAAGCTCACGCTGCCACGCACGATCTGCAGGGCACCGATGTCGAGCTCGGCCAATACACGCTCGATGGCGCGGGTGCCGCAGGTTTCGTTGCCATGCACGGCGCCCAGCACGATGAGGCGCTTGCCCGGCTGCAAGGCCTTGAAGCTGTGGGTACGCAGGTGGGTGGTCATGTAGGGGTCTGTCGCTTGGGGCATGAATTCCCTGGTTAGTCTTGATGGCTGGGCAAGGAAAGTGCCCGTTAACATAACCGCAAACGTGAATTCGGGAGCATTGCATGCCGGTGATCGTGGTGGCCAATCCAAAGGGCGGGGTGGGCAAGAGCACCTTGTCGACCAATGTGGCGGGCTATCTGGCCCACGCGGGGCACGCGGTGATGCTCGGCGACGTGGACCGCCAGCAGTCGACCCGCACCTGGCTGTCCCTGCGCCCCGACAACCTGCCCAAGATCACAGGCTGGGACGTGGCCCACGACGAAATCGTGCGCCCGCCCAAGGGAACCACCCATGTGGTGCTCGACACGCCGGCCGGCCTGCACGGCAAGCGCCTCGACGAGGTGATGAAGATTGCCGACAAGGTGATCGTGCCGCTGCAGCCGAGCATCTTCGACATCCACGCCACGCATGCCTTCTTGCGCGAGCTGTTGGCGCACCGCCGCAGCGACAAGGTACAGGTGGGCATCGTGGGCATGCGCATCCGCGAGGGCACCATCTCGGCCGACCAGCTGCGCAGCTGGTCTGGCACCTTGGAGACGCCGGTCATCACCTTCCTGCGCGACACTCAAAACTACGTTCACCTCGCCGCGCGCGGCCTCACGCTGTGGGACGTGGCTCCCAGCCGGGTCGAGCGTGACGTGGAGCAATGGCAACCCCTCATCAGCTGGATCAATGCATGAAGACCTTTGAGAAGATTTCCGACCTGCAAAACCTCGTGGGCCAGGAGCTCGGTGTGAGCGAGTGGACGACCATCACGCAAGAGCAGGTCAACAAGTTTGCCGAAGCCACCGGCGACCACCAGTGGATCCATGTCGACCCCGAGCGCGCCAAGGCCGGCCCTTTCGGCGCGCCGATCGCCCACGGCTTTCTCACGCTGAGCCTGCTGCCCGAGATGACGGCCTCGGCCTTTCGCGTGAAAGAGACGCGCATGGGCGTCAACTACGGCCTCAACAAGGTGCGCTTCCCCGCGCCGGTGCCGGTGGGCAGCCGCCTGCGTGGGCGCTTCAAGCTCACCGAGTACATCCCTCTGGAAGGTGGTGCGCAAATGACGGTCGAGTGCACCATGGAGCGTGAAGGATCTGACAAGCCGGTGTGCGTGGCCGAATCTTTGGCCCGCCGATACGCCTAGGGTCTCCCCTCGCGCCCCCCTTCGGAGGGAACTGGTGACCAGTGCGGCTCGCATACGATCGCTCCCGTACACACCTAGGGGGGATAACGATGAAAGTGCTGCTGGTTGATGACCACCCGCTGATTCTTTCGGCGCTGCAAACGGTCATCAAAGGCCTGGGCGACCACGTCAACGTGGTGGGTGCGGGCAGCGCCCGTGCCGCGCGCGAAGCGCTGCTGGCCGAAAACGACTTCGACCTCGTGCTGCTTGACCTGCAGCTCGGCGACGCCGATGGCTTCGACCTGCTGGTCGAGTTCCGTGCCGGCTACCCGGCGCTGCCGGTGGTGGTGGTGTCGGCCTCCGACCGGGCGAGCGACGTGATCCGCTCCATCGACCTGGGCGCGATGGGCTTCGTGCCCAAGCGCTCCACCAACGAAATGCTGTTCGAGGCGCTGCACATGGTGATGTCGGGTGGCATCTATGTGCCACCCATGAGCATCGGCACCGATGCGCCAGCCCAGGGCCGCCGCAGAACCGACGCGCCCCCCAATCCGCTCAACGTGGTCAACCAGGAGGCCACCGACAGCGGCTTCCAGACCCAGCCCAGCCTGGCCTCGCTCGGCCTCACACCGCGCCAGACCGATGTGCTCGCGCTGCTGTTGCAGGGCAACCCCAACAAGCTGATCGCGCGCGAGCTGGGCTTGTCGGTCGAGACCGTCAAGGACCACGTGGCGGCGGTGTTGCGCGCTTTGGGTGTGAGTTCGCGCACCCAGGCCGTACTGGCCGTCGGCCAGATGAGCCATCAGCACGGTGGCTTCTCGGCTTGGCGCGGCAGCAACAAGCGTTGATCTCGCACTGACATGCCTGCACCGCCGATCAGCCACGAGAAATCAGCCCCTGTGGGCGACGTGAGCGTCGGCGGTGGCCCGATCGACCCCGCCACCAAGGCGATGCTCGAAGACCAGGCCGCGGCCGAGCGGGTGGTCGACATCTATGCCTACCTGCCCACCACCACGGTGGCCATGGTGGTGGGTGTGGCCGTCACCGTGACCCAGTACTGGAAGCTGGTGCCTCGCCCCGGCATGGTGGCCTGGCTGGTGGCGTTGGGCATTCTGGGCCTGGTGCGGGCCTACATGTCGTACAGGTTCAAGCGCCGGCCCAACGACGAGCGCGAGGCCCTGCTTCGCTGGTACCAGGCCTGGCGTGCCACCACCTTGTGCGCGGGTGCACTGTGGGGCGTGGCGGCATGGTTCTTCTACGGGTATGGCAGCCTGACTGAGAAGCTCATCCTCATCCTGACCATCTACAGCTTCTGCATGGCCGGCATGCAGATTCTTTCGCCGCAGCACAACACCTTCTACGAGTTCTGCGCGCTGTGCCTCACGCCGCTGATCGTGCGGGTGGCGTTGCCGGGCGACTCCAAGAGCCTGATGCTCGCGGCCTACCTGTTGGTGATCTTTGGGGTGACCCTGTTGCTGGCGCGGCTCTACCGCAAGAACAACGAAGGCCTCATGCAGATCAAGGTGCGGGCCGACCAGTTGCTGATCCAGCTGCGCGCTGAGAAGGCTGCGGCCGATGCCGCACGGCAGGAGGCCGAGGTGGCCAACCGCGCCAAGACACAGTTCTTCGCCGCCGCCAGCCACGACCTGCGCCAGCCGTTGCACGCCATGGGCCTGTTTGCCGAAGCCCTGCGCCAGCGCAGCCACGATGAAGAAGTGACCCAGCTGGTGGCCAGCATCAACGGCTCGGTCGATGCACTGGAGGGCTTGTTCTCCGAGCTGCTCGACATCACCCGCATCGACACCGGCGGTGTCGACGTGACGCCCGAACACTTCAACGTGGGCGAGATCTTTCGCAAGCTGCGCCTGCACTTCGAGCCGGTGGCGTTTGAAAAAGGCATCAGCCTGCGCTTTCGTGGCCAGAGCCACAACATCTATGCCGACCCGGTGCTGGTCGAGCGCATCTTGCGCAACCTGGTGTCCAACGCCATCCGCTACACCAACGACGGCAGCGTGCTGGTGAGCTGCCGGCGCCGCGATGGCCGCATGCTGCTGCAGGTGTGGGACACCGGCGTGGGCATCCGCGAGCGCGAGCAGGACCACATCTTCGAAGAGTTCTACCAGGTGCCCTACAACGAGGTGCTGTCTCCCCAGCAGCGCAAGGGCCTGGGGCTGGGGCTGGCCATCGTCAAGCGACTGGCAGGCCTCATCAACGCGCCGCTTTCCCTGCGCTCGGAGCCAGGGCACGGCTCGGTCTTTTCACTGCAGCTGCCGCCTGGCAAGACGCCACGCGCGCGTGGGCCGAGCGACGTGGCCGGCAAGGCCCCGCTCGGCCTCACGCTCGACCACAAGTTCATCGTCGTGGTCGAAGACGAGCCGGCGGTGCGCGGTGGGCTCGAAGTGCTGCTCAAGGGCTGGGGCGCGCAGGTGGTGTCGTTCGAGACCGTGGCCGCCAGCGCCGCCTGGGCCCAGGGAGCCGACCCGGTGGCCCAGCGGCCCGACCTCCTGATCGTCGACTACCGGCTGGAGCAGGGGCGCACCGGGGTCGAGGCCATTCACGCATTGCGCGAAAAGTTTGGTGCCACCGTGCCGGCCATCATGGTCACCGGCAGCACCATGACCGGCCACGAGGCCGAGGCGCAGCAGCACGACTTCCACCTGCTGGTGAAGCCGGTGGTGCCCAACAAGTTGCGGGCCATGATCGGCTTCAAGCTCGGCGTGCGCGCGCCGACGAAGGCGTAGCACCGGCGTCATTCCCGTCCGCGGGAATGACAGCTCAGAATTCCAGGTTGTCGATCAGGCGGGTGCTGCCCAGACGGGCTGCGCCCAGCACCACGAGCGGGGCTGAAGCATCGGCGGTGGTGGGCGTCTGAAGGTCACCGCGACGCCGCACCGTCAGGTAGTCGGGCTGCCAGCCGCGGGCCACCAGGGCTTCGCGCGCTTGCGCTTCCAGCGTTTCAAGCGCCTCGGGCTGTGCACGGTAGCCCTCGGCCAGCCGCTTCAAGGTTTGCGACAGGGCGAGCGCCTCTGTCAGCTCGGCCGGGCTCAGGTAGCCGTTGCGCGACGACAAGGCCAGACCCTGATCGGAGCGACGTGTCTCACCCCCTTCGATGGTGATGGGCAGCGCGAACTGCTCGACCATGCGGCGGATCACCATCAGCTGCTGGTAGTCCTTCTTGCCGAAGACGGCGATCTTGGGCTGCACGATGGTGAAGAGCTTCATCACCACCGTGCTGACGCCGGTGAAAAATCCGGGGCGAAAGTGACCTTCCAGGATGTCGGCCAAAGCCGGGTCCGGCACCACCTTGAAGGCCTGCGGCTGTGGGTACATCTCGCGCTCGTCGGGGGCGAACACCAGGTCGCAGCCGGCGCCCGTGAGCAGCTCGGCATCGCGCGCCAGCGTGCGGGGGTAGCGGTCGAAGTCTTCGTGCGGCGCAAACTGCAGCCGGTTGACGAAGATGCTCGCCACCACCGGCAGGCCATGCTGCTTGGCCTGGCGCACGAGAGCCAGGTGCCCTTCGTGCAGGTTGCCCATGGTGGGCACGAACGCACAGCTCTGCGGGCCGGGCAAGGCGGTGCGCAACTCGCCGATGGTGTGGAGGATCTTCATCGTCTTCAGTAGCCGTGCAGGGCGTCGTCCGGGAAGCTGCGGGCCTTCACGTCGGCCACATACCGCTCGATGGCCACCTGGATCGACGGCGCGCCTTCCAGGAAGTTGCGCACGAAGCGTGGCAGCTTGCCCTGGGTGACGCCGAGCATGTCGTGCATCACCAACACCTGGCCCGAGCAGTCCTTGCTGGCGCCGATGCCGATCGTGGCCATGCTCACGGCCTGGGTGATGTCGCGCGCCAACGAGGCGGGCACGAGTTCGAGGACGCACATCGCGGCGCCGGCGTCCGACAGCTCGCGCGCATGCTGCTTGAGCGTGGCCGCGCCGTCGGCGCTGCGGCCCTGTATGCGGTAGCCGCCGATGGCGTGCACCGACTGCGGCGTGAGCCCCAGGTGAGCGCAGACCGGCACCCCACGTTCGACGAGGAAGCGCACCGTCTCGGGCGTCCAGCCGCCGCCTTCGAGCTTGACCATTTGCGCACCGGCTTGCATCAGCACGGTGGCGCTGCGCATGGCCTGCTCTTTCGACTCTTGATAGCTGCCGAAAGGCATGTCACCGAGCACGAAGAGGTTGCGGTTGCCCGCCGTCACGCAGCGCAGGTGGTAGGCGGTTTCTTCCAACGTCACGGGCAGCGTGCTGCTGCGGCCTTGCAGCACCATGCCGAGCGAGTCGCCGATGAGCACGCAGTCGACCCCGGCCGCGTCCATCACCTTGGCGAAGGTGGCGTCGTAGCAGGTGAGCATGGTGATGGGCTCGCCCGCGGCCTGCATCTCGCGCAGGCGGTGCAACGTCATGGGCTTGCGCTCTTTCGCGGGGGCGCTGGCGCCGCCGCCGTAGAGGGTTTGTTCCGCCGTGGTCTTGGTGTTCATGAGGTGGTCATCCCCAGCTTGGCTAACAGGTCACGGTCGGCCTGCACATCGGGATTGCCGGTGGTCAGGAGCTTGTCGCCGTAGAAGATGGAGTTGGCACCGGCGGCGAAGCACAGTGTCTGCACGGCTTCACCCAGCTGCTGGCGGCCCGCCGACAGCCTCACGCGCGACGTGGGCATGGTGATGCGCGCCACGGCGATGGTGCGCACGAATTCCAGCGGGTCGAGCTTGTCTTGCCCGTGCAGTGGCGTGCCCTCGACCTGCACCAGGTTGTTGATGGGCACCGACTCGGGGTAAGGGTCGAGGTTGGCCAGTGCGGCAATCAACCCGGCGCGCTGGCTGCGTGTTTCACCCATGCCGACGATGCCGCCGCAGCACACCTTCACACCCGCACCGCGCACACGTTGCAGGGTGTCGAGGCGGTCTTCGTACTGGCGGGTGCTGATGATGTCGCCGTACTTGTCGGGTGCGGTGTCGATGTTGTGGTTGTAGTAGTCGAGGCCGGCCTCTTGCAAGGTTTCGGCGTGGCCGTCTTCGAGCAGGCCCAGCGTGGCACAGGTTTCCAGGCCCAGCGACTTGACGGCGCTGATCAGCTCGGCCACTTTCTCCACGTCACGGTCTTTCGGGCCGCGCCAGGCGGCGCCCATGCAAAAGCGTGTGGCACCGGCGGCCTGCGCTCGGCGTGCCGCGTCGAGCACCGCCTCGGGTTCCATCAG
The DNA here is from genome assembly GCF_018780185.1 of Rhizobacter sp. Classification (GTDB taxonomy): domain Bacteria; phylum Pseudomonadota; class Gammaproteobacteria; order Burkholderiales; family Burkholderiaceae_C; genus Rhizobacter. The sequence goes on along the minus strand of NZ_JADMJX010000359.1, from coordinate 830 downwards.
TTTGCTGGCCTCGACACCGGTGTCGTACTGCGCGGCTTGCGGGCAGTAGGAGCAGTCTTCGGGGCAGCCGCCGGTCTTGATCGACAGCAGGGTGGAGAGCTGCACCTCGGTCGGGTCGAAGTGCTGGCGGTGCACGGTCTGCGCCTGGAACAGCAGTTCGGTGAAGGGCAGCGCGAACAAGGCCTCGATGTCGGTCACCGACCAGCGCTCGGGCGCCGTGGCGGGCGCGGGTTTGCGGGCTTGGACACGGATGGCGGTTTCTTGCATGGGAGCGTCTCTCCGGTGGGCTCTGGGGTCTACAAGGCGCGCAGTCTAACCAGATGCGCCGGGAAGCGTGCTGCACCGCATCAAGCGGGCTGGTAGGCCAATCGCACGTAGATGGGGGCAAACGCCTCGGCCTGGGTCACTTCGAGCAGGTGCTCGCGCGAGAGCTCGAGCATCGCAATGAAGGTCACCACCAGCACTTGTGGGCCACGGCTGGTGTCGAACAGGTCTTCGAACATGGCAAAACGTTTGCCCTGCAGGCGGCGCAGCACGATGCTCATGTGCTCGCGCACGCTCAGTTGCTCGCGGGTGATGGTGTGGTGCTGGTTGAGTTTGGCGCGCTTCAGGATGTCTTGCCAGGCGGCGCGCAGCTCGTCGGCGTCGACATCGGGGAAGCGCGGCTTGAGCGACTGCTCGATCGTCACCTGCGCACGCAGGAAGTCGCGCCCGATCACCGGCAGGGCGTCGAGCCGCGCGGCGGCGAGCTTGATCTGCTCGTACTCCAGCAGGCGGCGCACCAGCTCGGCACGCGGGTCTTCGGGCTCCTGCCCTTCGGCCACCTTCTT
>NZ_JADMJX010000364.1 GCF_018780185.1 Rhizobacter sp. | reverse complement strand
ACGTCGTGCTGGTACTGGCCGACACCGATGCTCTTGGGGTCGATCTTCACCAGCTCGGCCAGCGGGTCTTGCAGGCGGCGCGCAATGCTCACCGCACCGCGCAGGCTCACGTCGAGGTCTGGCAGCTCCTTGCTCGCGAACTCGCTCGCCGAGTAGACCGAGGCACCGGCTTCGCTGACCACCACCTTCTCGATGTAGGTGCCGGGGGCGAGCTGCTGGATGCGCTTGATCAGGTCGGAGGCCAGCTTGTCGGTCTCGCGGCTGGCGGTGCCGTTGCCGATGGCGATCAGGTTGACGCCGTGGGTCGCGCACAGGCGGCCGAGCGTGTGGATCGAACCTTCCCAATCCTTGCGCGGCTCGTGCGGGTAGACGGTGTGGGTGTCGAGCACCTTGCCGGTCGCGTCGACCACGGCCACCTTCACGCCGGTGCGAATGCCGGGGTCCAGCCCCATCACCACGCGCGGGCCGGCCGGTGCGGCGAGCAGCAGGTCGCGCAGGTTCTCGGCGAACACCTTGATCGCCACTTTTTCGGCGTCTTCACGCAGGCGGCTGAAGAGGTCACGCTCCAGGCTCAGGCTGAGCTTGACCTTCCAGGTCCAGGCGATGGTCTTGCGGATCAGGTCGTCGGCCGGCCGCTTGGCATGGCTCCAGCCCAGGTGGATGGCGATGCGGCCTTCGGCCTTGGACGGCTGCCCCGGCACCAGCTCTTCATCGAGCACCAGCTTGGCGTCGAGAAACTCTTGCGTGCGGCCACGAAACACTGCCAGCGCGCGGTGCGATGGCACGCGGTTGATCGGCTCGTCGTAGTCGAAGTAATCGCGAAACTTGGAGATGTCAGGGTTGTTCTCGTCCTTGCCGTCCATCAGCTTGGAGCGCAGCAGGCCTTCGTCCCACAGCCAGGTGCGCAGCTTGCCCACCAGTGCGGCGTCTTCGGCCCAGCGCTCGCTCAAGAGATCGCGCACGCCATCGAGCACGGCCAGTGCGTCGGCAAAACCACCTTCGGCGTTGATGAAGGCGGTGGCTTCGTCCAGCGGCACCAGCGTGGGGTCGGCAAACAGCTTGTCGGCCAGCGGCTCCAGGCCGGCTTCGCGGGCGATCATGCCCTTGGTGCGGCGGCGCGGCTTGAACGGCAGGTAGATGTCTTCGAGCTCCTGCTTGGTCGGCGCGTTCTCGACGGCTGCTCGCAGCTCAGGCGTGAGCTTGCCCTGCTCGTCGATGCTCTTGAGCACCGCGGCGCGGCGCTCCTCCAGCTCGCGCAGGTAGCCGAGCCGCGCTTCGAGGTCACGCAGCTGCGTGTCGTCGAGGTTGTCGGTCGCCTCCTTGCGGTAGCGGGCAATGAAGGGAACCGTGGCGCCACCGTCCAGCAGCTCCACGGCTGCATTCACCTGGGCCGGGCGAACCTTCAGTTCGGCGGCCAACTGCAGAAGAATCTTGTTCAAAACGAGGGGCCCGTGGCAGGGCTGAAAAGGAAAGCGGCGGAGTTTGCCACACGGTCATTTCCCCTCCACCGCAGGCGCCGTGCTATGGCCTGGCGGGCTCGGCACTCGGGATCAGGTCGCGTTGCTCCTGAGGCAGCTGCGCGCGCAGCTGGTCGAGCTGTTCGTTCTTCTCGTTCGGGCTCAAGGCCTGGTTCTGGGTGATGAACGAAGCCTGCATCACCAGGCGCGCGTTCTGGTTCTCCCGGCCAAACAAGGCGGTGGCGGTGGCGTCGTCAAAGTGGCGGCGCTGCAGCAACGCCAACTGATCGAAGTAGGCATCGGCCGCCGCTGGCGTGTCGGGGATGCCCAGTTGCTGCAACTCGCCACGCATGTCCCCCAGGTAGGCGCGGTAGCCGTGGAACATCTTGATGGCTTTTTCAGCATCGTCCTTGGGCAAGCCGTTGCGCAAGGTCCATTCGAGCTTGTCGATCTCTTGTGCCGCGGGCGTGTCGGACATGTTCGTCAGCAAGGTGTCGAGCGTGGAGCGGGTCTGCTGGTCGATGTTCAGCCCACCAGCGAACCCGATGTCGAACAAGCGTGAGGCATCCAGCTTCGAGCCCATCACGTCGATCTCGACCACCTGACTGTGGTCGACCCCATTGGCGGCGGACCGCTGGACCCGCTCACCTCCCCCATTGCTGGCCACGCCGGCCGCCGTGGGCTCGGCAGGCAAAGGCGATTCGTCACGCGGGGACGAGCTGAACCACCAGCTCACCGTGGCCAGCAAGGCCGCCACGCCAACGAGGGCAAGGATTCGGTTTTTCAGGTCGGTCATCACGGCAGCCTTCATTCTTTGCACAACAGTCCACTATTCGCGACTTTTGCCCTGACCAGCGACGGCGCAAGCCAGATCGCAGCATAGCGGGAGATCCCCGTATGAGCACAGCATTAGCCTGGTTTTCCATAGGAAAATCATGTAGTTAAGAGAACAACCAACCATCCCTTGGAAATCAGTTCAGCTGCCCCAAGAGGTGCCAAGCTCAATGCCAGGGAAACCGATATGCATCTAAAGTGAACAGTCGTGCAAACTTAGGCCAGTCGACTTGGAGATGCAAATCTTTTGTTCGACATCGTGTCCAGCCTCATCAGGGCAACAGCCAAACACTGTGCGATGCGATAGATCACCAACATTCAAATGAGATAGGAGACAGCATGACAAACATCACTCTGAAGCATGGCGTCGTTGGCCTCGCCAAGGCATCCCTCTTCGTGGCCGCCCTGAGCATGTCGGCTCTGGCCGCCGCCCAGTACCAGAAGGGGCCGGACCCGACCGTGGCCGGCCTTGAGAAGAACGGCACCTTCACCGTCCGCACCACCACCGTCTCGAGCCTGGCCGCCGTCGGCTTCGGCAAGGGCACGATCTATTACCCGTCGGCTGCTGGCAGCTACGGCGTGATCGCCGTCTCGCCTGGCTTCACCGCCTACCAGTCGTCCATCAGCTGGATCGGCACCCGCCTGGCGTCGCATGGTTTCGTCGTCATCACCATCGACACCAACACCACTTCCGACCAGCCCGACAGCCGTGGCAGCCAGCTCAAGGCAGCGCTCGACAAGGTGGTCAGCCTGAGCCGCTCAAGCAGCAATGTGCTCTATGGCAAGGTCGACGCCACGCGCCTGGCCGTGGCCGGCCACTCGATGGGCGGCGGCGGCACGCTGGCTGCCGCACGCGACAACCCGTCGTACAAGGCCGCCGTGCCGCTGGCTCCTTGGCACACCACCAAGAGCTGGTCGACGGTTCGCGTTCCCACGCTGATCATCGGCGGCGAGAGCGACACCGTCGCCGGCGTGTCTTCGCACTCGATCCCGTTCTACAACAGCCTGCCCAGCTCGACGAGCAAGGCCTATATGGAGCTGAACAACGCAGACCACTTCTTCCCGCAAGCGTCGTCGCAGTACCCGCTGGTGGGCAAGTACATGATCTCGTGGATGAAGCGCTTTGTTGACGGCGACACCCGCTACAGCCCGTTCCTGTGCGGCGCACCTCACCAGACCCAGATCGCCGTCTCGTCGAAGATCTCGGACTATCGCTCGAACTGCCCGTACTGATCGGGTTCTGCCTGGTCGGCAGACCGTCGGGAGACGCGTCGCCACCAGGGAGTCAGGCCCGCTTCGGCGGGCCTTTATTTCGTTCGAAGCCCGACGGATGGGCTTCTCGATAGCGCCCGCTCCCTCAGTCGGTGCACGACAGTACAAAATAACCACTTCATCGCATCTGGCAAGCCCGTGTGCTGCCACGCACTGACGCTTCAAGGCGAGCTCGGGTTTCGCGATATTCAAGCCGAATCCATAGGTAAAACTCCGATTTCTTGCACCCCCTCCAGGGCCCCTCTCAACCGTTCTCTTTTCCTCAGATTGAGCTCAGGGAAACCGATATTCGGCAAAAGTGTTCGCTCGTGCACTAATTGACAACCCCTCGGAGAACACCTGTTCAACGGGAGGTTGCGTGACCGGCTCTGTGCTGGTCGCGCATGTTCCAAACCACCCTCAAGACAGGAGACAACATGAAAATCACAGCGCACAACACTGCGCGGGGCGTCGCAAACTTTGCCAAGGCGTCCCTCTTCGTCGCAGCCCTCACGGTGTCTGCTTTGGCCAATGCGCAGTACCAGAAGGGACCCGACCCCACCGTGTCGGCCCTCGAGCGCACCGGCTCGTTTGCCACCCGCACCACCACCGTGTCGCGCACCAGCGCCAGCGGCTTTGGCGGCGGCACGATCTATTACCCGACCGCGTCGGGCAGCTATGGCGCCATCGCCATCTCGCCGGGCTTCACCGCCTACCAGTCGTCGATCAGCTGGATGGGCACCCGCCTGGCCTCGCACGGTTTCGTGGTGATCACCATCGACACCATCACCACCTCGGACCAGCCCGACAGCCGTGGCCGCCAGCTGAAGGCCGCGCTCGACAAGGTGGTGAGCCTGAGCCGCTCCAGCAGCAGCCCGATCTACAACAAGGTCGACACCACCCGCCTGGCCGTGGCCGGCCACTCGATGGGCGGCGGCGGCACGCTGGCAGCCGCACGCGACTACCCCTCGCTGAAGGCTGCAGTGCCGCTGGCGCCTTGGCACACCACCAAGAGCTGGTCGCGCGTCACGGTTCCCACGCTGATCATCGGCGGCAGCACCGATACGATCGCCAGCGTGGGCCTGCACTCGATCCCGTTCTACACGAGCCTGCCGAGTTCGACGAACAAGGCCTACATGGAGCTGAGCGGCGAAGGCCACTTCTTCCCGCAGACCTCGTCCAACTACCCGTTGGTGGGCCGCTACATGATCTCGTGGTTCAAGCGCTTCGTGGACGGCGACAGCCGCTACAGCCCCTTCCTGTGCGGCGCCCAGCACCAGGCTGACCTGGGCCTGTTCAGCGACATCTCCGACTACCGCGAAAACTGCCCGTATTGATTCACGGGCCGGCCCGTGAGGCGTCGGGAGACGCTTCACCGGCCGCCAGCCACCGCAGCACGCCTGCGCCAGCCACTCGTGCGCTGGCCAGGCAGGCGGTCAGCAGGTAGCCCCCGGTGGGGGCTTCCCAATCCAGCATTTCACCCACGCAGAACACACCGGGCTGCGCACGCAGCATCAGCGCCTCGTCGAGCGACTCCAGGCGCACGCCGCCTGCGCTGCTGATGGCTTCGTCGATGGGCCGCGCCGCGACCAGCTTCAAAGGCAAGGCCTTGATGAAGGCAGCCAGGCGAGCCGGGTCGTTCATGTCGGCGCGTGGCACCACCTCGTACAACAGGCCAGCCTTCACGCCATGCAACCCGAGGCGGGTTTTCAGGTGGGTGGACAAGGAGCGGGGGCCACGCGGGTGGGCCAGCTCGTCACGCACCCACTCCAGGCTGCGCCCAGGCAAGAGGTCAACGTGCAGCGTGGCGCTGCCGTGTGCCTCGATCGCGTCGCGCAGGTGGCTGGAGGCGGCGTAGACCAAGCTGCCTTCCACGCCGGTTTCGGTGGCGATGAACTCGCCTTGCTGCTGGAAATGCGCTCCGCCGTCACCATCGAATCGCAAGGCCACCGATTTCAGCGGCTCGCCTGCATAGCGGCTGCGAAAGTGCTCCGTCCAGCCGATGTCGAAGCCGCAGTTCGCCGGCCGCAGCGGCGCCACGTCGGCGCCGCGCTGCGCAAGCCAGGGCGCCCAGGCGCCGTCTGAGCCGAGACGCGACCAGCTCCCTCCGCCGAGCGCCAGCAACACGGCATCGGCCTCGACTCGCTGTTCGCCCTGAGGCGACGCGAAGCGCAATGCGATTGAAGAAGCTTCGGCAAACCCCAGACACCGATGTCGCATGTTAAAGCGCACGCCGCTCGCACGCAAACGTGCGAGCCAGGCGCGCAGCAGCGGCGCTGCCTTCATGTCGGTCGGGAACACACGACCCGAGGAGCCGACAAAGGTGCCCACGCCCAGACCTTGCGCCCACTCGCGCAGTTGCTGCGGGCTGAACGCGCTCAGCCAGGACTCCACCTGCGCACGGCGTGCACCGTAGCGCGACAAGAACGGCTCCAGCGCTTCGCTGTGGGTAAGGTTGAGGCCGCCCTTGCCGGCCAGCAGGAACTTGCGGCCCACCGAGGGCATGCCGTCGTACAGGTCGACTTGCGCCCCGCCGGCAGCCAGCACCTCGGCGGCCATCAGGCCCGCGGGGCCACCACCAACGATGGCAACACGGGGCGAAGAGGAGGGTGAGGTCATGGCGAATCGGTGGGCAGCGGGCTCGCATTGTCTGCGAGCCCGCTGCCCACCGATCAAGCGCGCCGATTCAGGTCAGGTCGATCGCCTCGTTGCCGAGGGCCTGGGCAGCAGCCCCAAGCCCGGCGGCGGCGCGCTCCATCGCCGATGACGCATCGGCAATGCCGGTAGCCACATCGAGTGACAGGCTCACCGCCACGTCGACCCATTTCACCCAGCCGGGGATGCCGTCTTTCATCGCGTCGAGCGCCTTCTCGAAGTGCTCCTGGCGCTTCTCGGCGCGCTCGATGGCTTCATTGACCTTGATGGTCGACTTGAGCAGCTCGTCCAGGGCCTTCTCGATCTTCTCGACCTGCATGGCGATCTTGCCCACCTTGTTGGCGGGCAGTGTCTTCTTGGCCACCGCGAGGGCCTTGTCCTGCTTGGCCTGCTCGTCCATCGCGTCGTAGATGGTTTCAGACAAGGCCTTCGACTTCTTCTCGATCTTGGCGATGTCGATCTTGTGGATCTCGATGTGCGACTGGCAATTCTTCAGGCTCGGCGTCTCGACGCCCAGCACCTTGCTGAACACGTTGAGGCCGATCTCTTTCGCACCCTGCGCCACCTTGCCGCTCTTCTTGGCCTTGGCGTTCTCTTCGTTCATCAACTTCTTGAGCACGGTGAGCTCTGCCTGGATCAGCTTGCCTGCCTTGTCGGCGTCGAGCGCGAGCTTCACGATCTCTTGCCCGATGGCCAGGCCGCCCTTCACGATACCCACGATGCCCAGCGGCGACAACGCGCCCGCCGTCACCACCGACAGCACTGCGCCACCTGTGACCAGCACCGCCGTGAGGGCGATCTTGCCGCCGCACTTGACGCGGAACTTGAGCAGCTCCTTCTGGCCCTTCTTGTAGTCGTTGATCAGCTTCTCGCACAGGTCGGCCATCTCGTCGCTGGCCGTCTGCGCACCCTTCTCCAGCAAGGCCTGCACGTCGCGGGTGAAGGCCGCGGCCGTCTTCGGGTCGAACTTCTGTGCCTTGGCTTCGGCGGCCAGGATCTGCTTCTCCACGTCGTCCATCGCCGAGCGCGCCTTCGCGGCTGCGGCCGACTGCATCTTCTGCAACCAGCTGGGGTTCTTGGCCAGCGCGGCATACAACTCATCGTCGAGCTCGATCAGCACTTCGAGCCGCATCGTCTTGGGCAGCTCGATCCGCTTGAGCTTGCTGCCGAGCGATCCCTTGAGGTACTTGACGGCGTCGTACTCCACCGCGTTCCACTTCTTCGTTCCCATGCCTTGGCTCCTTCTTGGATGTCGCGCAGCGTAGCCGCCCGGTGGGGCGACTTCAAAGTGACAAAAGTACCGAACCCTCGATGCGCGGGGCGATCCACGTAAGAACGGCGGGCCCTCCACCGACCAAGCGCCACACTTCGGTAAAGGCCCCCCATGCCACCGCGCACTGCCATGTTGTTGACCGCCCTCGCCTGCGCGAGCCTGAGCGCGCAGGCACAGACCTGCAGCGCCAGGAGTGGGGCGCACAGCACGCCCGTGGTCGAGCTCTACACCTCGGAGGGCTGCAACTCCTGCCCGCCGGCCGATCGCTGGCTGTCGGCGCTCTCGGCCAGGCAGGACGTGGTGGCGCTCGCCTTCCATGTGGACTACTGGGATCGCCTGGGCTGGGCCGACCGCTTCGCCTCACCGGCCTTCACGCAACGCCAGGCGCAGCAACAAGCGGTGAACGGCTCGCGCTACAGCTACACGCCACAGGTCGTGATCAACGGGGTGGACCGCAAGGACTGGTCTGGCGTCTCTTCGGTCGGTGCTTCATCGCGGCCGAGTGCGAGCGTCCAGATCAGCCTCGGGCGCAGCGGCGACAAGCTCACGGCCATGGTGCAGGCCCGCGATAGCGCGCGCCTGAGCGCCTACTGGGCCATCACCGAGAGTGGCCACAGCACGGCGGTGAAAGGTGGAGAGAACTCGGGTGCCCTGCTGAGGCACGACCACGTGGTGCGTGAGCTGCAGCCCGTGCCGGCGTGGGCCGCTGCAGCGGGTGTGCCCACCACGCTGCAGTTTCAGCCCCGGATCGCCGCCACCCCAGGCCACCTGCGCGAAGTGAACCTGGTGGTGCTCGATGCCGACACCGGCAAGCCGGTGCAGGCGCTCAAGCTGGTGTGCTGATCAATCGGCGGAGCGCAGTGCAGCACGGAGCTGCTCGCCCAGCTCGGGCCGTGCGGCAAACGGGTCGCTCGGGTTGCGCACGTTCATCACGTCTTCCAGGCGCGTTTGCACGCCGGCCAGCGCGTGCGGGTGGCTGAAGATGTAGAACTGGTTTTCAGCCATCGCGTCGAACACTTTCTGCGCCATGGTCGCCGCCGTCACCTTGCCGCTCGACACCGCCTTGGCACTCATCGCCTGCGCGATCAGCTGGCTCTTGGTGCGCTGCGTGTCGGCCGCCATGTCGGCAGGGCGATTGCGTTGGCTGTTGTGGATGCCGGTCGGGATGAAATACGGGCACAGCACCGAGGCATGAACCTGGTCGGTGACGAGACGCAAGTCCTGGTACAGCGTCTCGCTCATGGACACCACGGCGTGCTTGGTCACGTTGTAGATGCCCATGTTGGGCGCGTTGAGCATGCCGGCCATCGAGGCGGTGTTGACGATGTGGCCTTCGTAGGCCGGGTTCTTCTTGGCTGCCTCGAGCATCATCGGCGTGAAGACACGCACGCCATGGGCCACGCCCATCAGGTTGACGCCGACGATCCACTCCCAGTCTTTCAGCGACTGCTCCCAGATCAGCCCACCGCCGCCCACACCGGCGTTGTTGAACACGAAGTTTGGCGCACCGAAGCGCTCGAAGGTGGCCGCGCCCATGGCTTCGACCTGCTCGGCCTTGGCGACGTCGAGCTTGAAGGGCAGCACCTGGGCGCCCAGGCCCTTGATCTCGGCGGTGGCGATGTCGAGCGCGTCTTGCTGCACATCGGCCATCACCACGTTCATGCCCAGGCGGGCGGCGATGCGCGAGGCCTCCAGGCCGAAGCCCGAGCCCGCGCCGGTGATGACGGCGGTGCCGCCTTTGAAGTTCTTCACTTGGTTTCTCCTGTTTCGATCTTGGGTTTCTTGATCTGGTAGCCGATGCGCGGGAAGTGCACGTGCAGTTGGCCGGCGCGCTCGTCATGGCGTTCGATGACCACCTCATGCTGCGTCAGGCCGACCAGGGTGCCCGACACCAGGTCGGTGGCGTAGTCGGTGGGCGAGACGGTCACCGCATCACCCGCCTCGAAGCCCGCGCCGGGTTCGACGTGGGTTTGCGCGTGCTTGTGCGTTTGCGCCGCCAGGTCGAGCGCCTCGCCGCTGGTCATCTTTTCGGGCGAACCATGGCCAAACCCGGCCATGCGCTCGTACCAGGCGAGCAGCTTGGGGAATGGGGTGAGCACGGTGGCCACGGGCGGCGCGCGGCGGATGTACCAGAGCGACTGCGCGACCGAGAAGTCAGCAATGCAAGGGTGCGCACCCAGCAGGAAGGGCCGGTGGTCGGTGAACTCCGATTCGAGCCAGCCGAAGTAGCTCGCGAGCTGCGCCGTGGCATCGGGCACCGTGGCACGGCGCAGGTTGGGCGTCATGGCGGCGCGATCGGCGCCGAAGGCCTTCAGGAATTCGGGCGGCGCCCCCGCGAAGATGTGCGCCGCACCGGCGGGCTGCATGGTGTACGGAATGGCCGACCAGAACAGCGTGGAGTCGGCCCACTGCGCGAGCACGTGCTGCATGCCCGACGCGGCCACCGGGTACAGCGGCGGTTGCGGCGCCATCGCATCGATCACCTGGCACATCAGCGCGGTGTCGCAGTAGATGTCGGCCCCGACCTGCAGGAACGGCGTGCGGCGGTAGCCACCGGTCAGCGCCACCACGTCGGGCTTGGGCAACATCACCGGCACCTTCACCGACTTCCAGGCCAGGCTCTTGTAGCCCAGGATCAGCCGCACCTTTTCAGAGAACGGTGAGCTGTCGTAGTGGTGAAGAATCAGATCGCTCATGGGCTTCCTTCAGTTCAGTGAGGCATCGCACGGGCGATGATCGAATCGAAATCGGTGTGGGCACTCAGCGTGCCGAAGGCCTGGCCCCAATCGCCACCGAGGCGCGAGCGGCAGAAGGCATCGAACACGAAGTCGGGTGAATGCTGACGCAACAGCGCAGCCTGCACCGCGAGCGCCACGTCTTGTGCCAGGCGGCGCGCGTCGGTCTCTGCCCTCGCGTCATCCACCCGCTTCGGCAAGGCATCGGCAAAGCGGTCGAACGCGGCATTCGCACCACGCGCAGGCGCCAGCTCAGCCGCCAGCGCATCGGTCACCGCCCCGCCCTTGTGCAGGGCACGCAGCAGGTCGAGCGCCATGATGTTGCCCGCGCCTTCCCAGATGGAGTTGACCGGCATCTCGCGGTAGATGCGCGCCATCACGCCTTCGCCGTTTTCTTCGACGTAGCCGTTGCCGCCCAGGCACTCCATGGCCTCTTGCGCAAACTGGCTTCCGCGCTTGCACACCCAGTACTTGGCCACCGGCGTGAGCACACGCGCCATCGCGGCTTCTTGTGCGTCACCCGGGCGGTCGAAGGCACGTGCCAGGCGCAGGCTGAGCGCGGTCGCGGCCTCGCTCTCCAGTGCCAGATCGGCGAGCACGTTGCGCATCAGCGGCTGCTCGATCAGCGCCTTGCCGAAGGCCTGGCGCTGCGCGGTGTGGTGCAACGCGAGCGAGAGCGACTGGCGCATCAGACCGCTGGTGCCGAGCGCGCAATCGAGCCGCGTCATCGCGCCCATCGCCAGGATCTGAGGAACGCCACGCCCTTCGTCGCCCACCAGCCAGGCTTGCGCGCCGTTGAACTCGACCTCCGAGCTGGCGTTGGCCTTGTTGCCGAGCTTGTCTTTCAATCGCTGGATGTGAAGGCCGTTGACGCTGCCATCGGGCAGCCAGCGTGGCAGGAAGAAGCAGCTCAGGCCCGCGGGCGCCTGCGCGAGCACCAGGAAGGCGTCGCACATCGGGGCCGAGAAGAACCATTTGTGGCCGACGAGCGCGTAGCGCTCGCCCCACGCGTCGCGGCCCACGTGACGTGCCTGGGTGGTGTTGGCACGGACGTCAGAACCGCCTTGTTTCTCGGTCATGCCCATGCCCATGGTCACGCCGGTCTTCTGCGAGGCGGGCAAGAAGCGCGGGTCGTAGCTGCGGCTGCTGACGCGCGGGCCCCACTCGGCGGCAATGGCGGGGTTGGCCTTCAGCGCGGGCGTCACCGCATAGCTCATCGAGATGGGGCACAGGCTGGACGGCTCCATCTCGGTGAAGACCATGAAGCCGGCCGCGCGCCGCACATGCGCATCGGCGCCCTCGACCCAGGGCGCGCCATGCAGGCCCGACGACACCGCCAGGTCCATCAGCGCGTGGTAGCTCGGGTGAAACTCCACCTGGTCGACACGGTGGCCAAACCGGTCGTGGGTCAGCAGGCGCGGTGTGTGCACATTGGCCAGGCGCGCATGCTCTTGCATGGCTTGCGAGCCGGCGCGCTCGCCGAGCTGGCCGAGCTCGGTGGTGTCGAGAGCGGGGGCGTTGAAACGCACGGCATCGCGCAGCGGCGTGTTGCCGGTGAACAGGTTCCTGTCGACCAACGGGGTCGGCTGGTTGAATACCTCGTGGGTTGGGCTCATGACATGCTCCCCTTTCCAGTTGCCGCTAGATCAACTTCACCAGCTGCTTGCCAAAGTTGCGGCCCTTCAGCAAGCCCAGGAAGGCTTCAGGCGCGTCTTCGATGCGCGGCGCAACCGACTCGCGAAACTTGAGCCGGCCAGCCGCCATCAGGCCACCGAGTTCGGCCAGCGCCTCCGGCCAGAACTCCAGGTGTTCGCTGACGATGAAACCTTCCACCTTCAAACGCGACTGCAAGATCAGATCGGGCCGTGCCAGCGGCGTGGGCTTGCCGTCGTAGCCGGCGATCATTCCGCACAGCGCGATGCGGCCGAAGTCGTTCATGCGCAGCAGCGTGGCATCGAGCACCGCGCCGCCGACGTTCTCGAAACAAGCGTCGACACCCTTCGGCGTCTGCGCTTCGAGGGCGGCGAGCAAGGATGCCGGTGTAGCGTGGGCCTTGTAGTCGATGCAGGCATCGAAGCCGAGTTCGTTCACCACATAGGCGCACTTCTCGGCCCCACCGGCAAAGCCGACGGCGCGGCAGCCATGGGCCTTGGCCAATTGGCCGACCACACTGCCCACCGCACCGCTGGCGGCACTGACCACCACGGTGTCACCGGCCTTGGGCGCGCAGATCTTCATCAAGCCGTACCACGCGGTGACACCGGGCATGCCGAGCGAACCCAGGTAGGCCGTCAACGGCACGCGGCTCGCATCGACCTTGCGCAGCGCACCCGGCACCTGTGCATCGACCCGCGCGTACTGCTGCCAGCCGCCCATACCGGCCACCATGTCACCGGCCTTGAACTTGGGGTGGCGTGATTCGATGACCTCGCCCACGGTGCCGCCGATCATCACTTCGTTCAGCGGCTGCGGCGCTGCGTAGCTCTTGGCATCGTTCATGCGCCAGCGCATGTAGGGGTCGAGCGAGAGGTAGTGGTGGCGCACCAGCACCTGGCCTTCACCCACTTGGGGCAACGGCGACTCGACCAGCTTGAAGTTGGAGGCCACGGCGTCGCCCGTCGGGCGCGAGACCAGCAGGATCTGTTTGTTCAGGGTGCTCATGGCCAGCGGCCCTCTCAGTCGGACGCGTTGTCGCGGTGGATCTTGCGCCCACCCGCAGGCAGGCCCTTGAGGTACTTGAAGGTGCCGCTGGCCTGGGCGACGAGGTCGCCCTTCTCGTCGAACACCTGCGCCTCGCAGAAGGCAAGCGAGGCGGTGGAATGGATGCGCTTGCCCTTGGCCAGCAGACGGCCCAGGCCCGGGCGCATGAAGCTCGTCTTCATCTCGATGGTGACCACGCCGATGCCGTTGCTCTGACCTTCCCCGCCCCGGCCCGAGCTGCGGGCGGCATGCGCCATGGCCACATCGAGCAGGGTCATCGTCACGCCGCCGTGCGCCACGCTCCACGAGTTGCACAGCTCCTCGCGCAGGGTGACCGCGATCTCGGCTTCACCGTCTTCGAACTTCAACAGCTCGAAGCCCAGGTGCTCAACGAAGGGGATGAAGGTCTGGAACTTCATGGCGCCGTCGCTCACGCGCCGTGAATGGCAGACACGCCGCCGTCCACCGCCAGGATCTGGCCGGTGATGTGCTTGCCTGCCGCCGAGGCAAACAGCAGCGCCGCACCTTTCAGGTCGTCGTCGTCACCGATGCGGCCGAGCGGCGCGTTGCCGGCCAGCTTGTCGGCACCCACGCGGTCGATCGTGCCCTTGGTCATCTTGCTCGGGAACATGCCTGGCGCGAGCGCATTGACATTGATGCCATAGCGACCCCATTCGCCGGCCAGCGTGCGCGTGAAGTTGACGACCGCACCCTTGCTCGTGCCATAGGCGATGTACTTGATCTCCGGCCCGGCACCCGAGAGGCCGGCGATCGAGGCCACGTTGATGATGCGGCCCTGCTTGCGCGGGATCATGCTCGCCTTGCCCACCGCCTGGCTCATCAGGAAGATGCTGCGGATGTTGAGGTCCATCACCTTGTCCCAGGCTTCGAGCGGGTAGTCTTCGGCCGCCGCGCCCCAGGTGGCGCCGGCGTTGTTGACCAGGATGTCGATGTGGCCCAGGCGCTTCATCGCATCGGCCACCACACGCTCGATCTCGGCGGGCTGGCTCGCGTCGGCAGCCAGCCACAGGGCCTCAATGCCACGCGCTTTCAAGTGGGCGGCGGCCTCTTCCAGGTCAGAAGCCTTGCGCGAGGTGAGAAACACCTTGGCGCCGGCTTCGCCGAGCGACTCGGCGATCTGCAAGCCCAGGCCGCGCGAGCCGCCGGTGACGAGGGCGGTCTTGCCGCTGAGGTCGAAAAGTTTCTGGATCTTTGTGCTCATGGTGTCGTGTCTTTGTTCAGAGGGGTTTCGTTCATGCGCGAGCGCACGTAGATGAGCGCGAAGCCGACGACGGCCACCACGCCGCCGACGATGGCGAGGCCGAGGCCCAGGCCGTTGTCGGATCGTTGGACCGAGACGCCGAGGCCCACCAGGATCAGGCCGCCGTAAACCAGCACCCAGATCAATGTGTCGACGGTGCTTGTTTTCATGGCGATCAGAACCAGGCGTCGTTCATGCTGCGGCAGGTGTCGTCGCGCGTCTCGACGACCTTCAGCCAGGCAGGAACGCGCGGCAACTCGTAGTTGAAGAAATAGCGTGCCGCGGCCAGCTTGCCCTGGCGCAGCTCATCAGGGGCCGATGACGCCTGCACGCACAACGCGAGGTCGAGCCAGACCCACGCCAGCACCACATGGCCAAAGCCTTGCAAGTACGGCGTGGCATTGGCGAGCGCCTCTTCGGGCACGCCCGTGGCCCAGGCCGATTTGGTGGTGTTGCCAAGCAGCTTGAGCATGCCGGCCAATGCGTTCGCGGGCTCGGCCCACCCCTTGGTGTGCAAGGCACGCTCGATCGTGGCGTTCATCTTGGAGGCCAGCAGGGCAAAGCCCTTGCCACCATCCATCACCACCTTGCGGCCCAGCAGGTCCAGGCCCTGGATGCCGTGTGTGCCTTCGTGGATCATGTTCAGGCGGTTGTCGCGCCAGTACTGCTCGACGGGGTAGTCACGCGTATAGCCGTAGCCCCCATGGATCTGGATCGCCAGACTGTTCGCCTCCAGGCACCACTCGCTCGGCCAGCTCTTGGCGATGGGCGTGAGCATCTCCAGCAGCAAACCCGCTTCGGTCGCGGCCTCGCCGGTGTGCAGCTCGTCGACCAGCTTGGCGCAATACAGCTCCAGCGCCAGCGCGCCTTCGCAGTACGACTTCTGCGCCAGCAGCATGCGCTTCACGTCGGCGTGCTGGATGATCGGCACCTGCGGCTGCTTCGGGTTCTTGCCTTCGGGGTTGATCGGGCGCCCCTGCGGGCGGCCCTTTGCATAGTCGAGGCTGGCCTCGTAACCCGCATAGCCCAGCATCACGGCGCCCAGGCCCACCCCGATGCGTGCCTCATTCATCATGTGGAACATGCACTTGAGGCCATCGCCCGGCTTGCCGATCAGGTAGCCCACGGCACCGGCCTTGCCACGCACCGGGAACTTGCCTTCGCCGAAGTTGAGCAGCGTGTTCGGGATACCGCGGTAGCCAAGCTTGTGGTTCAAGCCGGCCAGTGCCACGTCGTTGCGCTCACCGGTGAGTGCGCCATCGGTGCCCACCAGCTTCTTGGGCACGATGAAGAGCGAGATGCCCTTGGTGCCCGGAATCAACGCACCATCGGCCCCGGGGATCTTGGCCAGCACCAGGTGCACGATGTTTTCGGTGAGCTCGTGCTCGCCGTTGCTGATCCACATCTTGTTGCCGCGCAGGCGGTAACGTGGGCCCAGCGGGTCGCCCTCGAAATCATCACCATCGGGCGTGGCCCGCGTGACGATGTCCGAAAGGCTGGAGCCGGCCTGCGGCTCCGACAGGCACATGGTGCCGAAGAAGCGTCCCGAGAACTCGTTCTTCGCGAACACCTCTTTCTGCGCTTCAGTGCCGTGCGCCATCAACAGGTTGGCATTGCCGCTGGTGAGCATGCCGCCACCGCCGAGGCCAATGCTCGCCTTGGAGAAGAAGGTGTTGGCCGCCATCTCGACCACGCAGGGCAGCTGCATGCCACCGATCTCGTAGTCTTGCGCGGCAGCCAGCATGCCCGACTCGACATACGCGCGGGCCGCGTCATGCGAAGCCTGCGGCAGGATCACCTTCTCGCCGTCGAAGTGCGGCTCCTGGGTGTCCGACAGGCGGTTGAACGGCAAGAACTTCTCGCGCGCGATGCGTTCGCAGGTGTCGAGCACCGAAGCGAAGGTTTCGCGTGAGTGGTCTGCGAAGCGGGTGCGCTGGCCGAGGCCTTCCACACCCAGCCAGTCATACAAAAGAAAGTCGAGCGTGGCGCGGTAGGTCATGGTTGAAAAAGTCTCCGTTCGCCCTGAGCCTGTCGAAGGGCTGCACGCATGTCACCGGGGCTTCGACAGGCTCAGCCCGAACGGCGATGTTTTCAGAGCACCTCGAACACGCCAGCGGCACCCATGCCACCGCCGATGCACATGGTCACCACCACGCGCTTGGCGCCGCGGCGCTTGCCTTCGATCAGCGCATGGCCGGTCAAACGCTGGCCGCTCACGCCATAGGGGTGGCCGACCGCGATCGCGCCACCGTTGACGTTGAGGCGGTCCATCGGGATGCCCAGCGTGTCGGCGCAATACAGCACCTGCACGGCGAAGGCTTCGTTCAACTCCCACAGGTCAATGTCGCTGACCTTCAGGCCCAGCTTCTTCAGCACCTTGGGCACGGCGAACACCGGGCCGATGCCCATTTCATCGGGCTCGCAACCGGCGACTGCAAAACCGAGGAAGCGGCCCAGTGGCTTGTAGCCACGCTGCTCGGCCAGCTTCTCGCTCATCAGCACACAGGCACCGGCGCCGTCGCTGAACTGGCTGGCGTTGCCAGCCGAGATCACGCCGCCCGGCATGGCCGGCTTGATGCCGGCAATGCCTTCGGCGGTGGTGCCAGCGCGCAGGCCTTCGTCGGCAGTGATGGTGACTTCTTTCGTGCGCAGGCCCAGCACCGGGTCGGCCACACCGGCGATAGTGGTGACCGAGATCATCTCGTCGTTGAACTTGCCGGCCTCTTGCGCGGCGCAGGCGCGCTGCTGGCTTTGCGCGCCGTAGGCGTCCATGCGGTCGCGGCCAATCTTGTAGCGCTTGGCCACGTTCTCGGCGGTCTGCAGCATGTTCCAGTAGATCTCGGGCTTGTGCTCGCGCAGCCAGCTGTCGACGATCATGTGCTTGTTGGCTTCGTTCTGCACGCAGGAGATGCTCTCCACGCCGCCGGCCACGTACACGTCGCCTTCGCCGGCGATGATGCGTTGCGCTGCCGTCGCGATGGTCTGCAGGCCGCTGGAGCAGAAGCGGTTGATGGTCATGCCGCTGGCGGTGACGGGCAGGCCGGCGCGCAGTGCGATCTGGCGTGCGATGTTGCTGCCGGTCGCGCCTTCGGGCGTGGCGCAGCCCATGATCACGTCGTCGACTTCAGCGCCCTCGATGCCAGCGCGCTCGACGGCCGCCTTGACGGCCAAGCCGCCCAGCGTGGCGCCGTGGGTCATGTTGAAAGCGCCCTTCCAGCTCTTGGCGAGCGGCGTGCGTGCGGTGGAAACGATCACGGCAGATGTCATGGTGTGTGCTCCGAAAGATGGGGTCAGGTTTCTGTGGCCAGAACCGACATGTAGATGCTGTTCTTGGGCCTGGCGAAGACGCGGCGAACCATGGGCTCGAACTCGCTCATAGGCAGGGTCTCGCCCTTGGGGTCGAAGGCTGGGTTGTCGTACAGCGCGCAGAACTCTTCGGTGCGCGCGTAGTGCGGGTGGCCGGCAAACTGGTCGCGCAGGTTGCGGTTGAGCCCGAGGTGATGAAAGAAGTAGTAGCCCTGGAAGATGCCGTGGTGCTGCACCATCCAGTGGTTGGCCTCGCTGACGAAGGGCTTCAAGATAGCGGCAGCCACGTCGAAGTGATTGGCCGAGCCCAGTGTGTCGCCGATGTCATGGAACAGCGCGCACACCACGTACTCTTCATCGCAGCCTGCTTTCAGGGCCCGCGTGGCCGTTTGCAGCGAGTGGGTGTAGCGGTCGACCGGGAAGCCGCCGTAGTCACCTTCGAGCAGCTTCAGGTGCGTCATCAGCCGATCCGGCAGGCCGCGTGCAAACTCCTTGGACTCGCCAGCAATCACTTGCCAGTCTTGCGCGGTGCTCTCTTCCATGCGGGTGAAGGTGGCGCGTTCCATCTTGTCTCCTTGAATGCCCGTTCG
>NZ_JADMJX010000339.1 GCF_018780185.1 Rhizobacter sp. | reverse complement strand
GACACGCCCAAGACCAGCGTGGCAGAGTTGGCCTTCACGGCCAGCGCCATCAACACCAACACGCTGCCGCAGTCGGTGGATCTCAGCAACTCCATCACCACCGGCGCGCTGACCATCACCGGCGTGACGATCAGCGGCGCGGGTGCTGCCCGGTTCACGTCGACCGCCGACAACTGCAACACGCAGACCCTGGCGGCGAGCACCTTGCTCAACACCACCTCGTGCCGCGTCTCGGTGCGCTTCTCGGCGCCCGACACCGCCACCTACACCGCGTCGTTGAACCTCACGATGCGTGTAGCCGGCTCCATGACCACCTTCACCCGCGCAGTACCGTTGACCGGCCAAGTGGGTGCGACCACGCCCCCACCCGCGAGCGGCGGCGGTGACGACGGCGGTGGCGCCCTCGGCTGGGCCTGGCTGACGGGCCTGGCGCTCGCCACGGCCGTGCTGGCCCGACGCCGCCGCAGCTGATGTGAGCGACGCCGCCTGCCCGCGTTGCGGCGGGGCGTTTCATTGCGGGGCCAACGACACCGCGCCCTGCCCCTGCGGCAACTTCACCCTCTCGGCGAGCACCACCCAGCGGCTGCGCGAGCAGTACGGCAGCTGCCTGTGCATGGCCTGCCTCGCCCAGCTGCAAGACCCACCCGCCCCAGAAACAAGCAAGCCGGCACAGCCCTGAGGGCTGTGCCGGCTCCTTGCCGAACGTGGGTTCTTCGTGAGACCTAGTGTGACGCCGCCGAAGCGGCCGGCGAGGCCTCGATGCCGTGCTTCTCGCCGCTCATGTCGATGTCACCACCTTTGCTGAGCATCCACAAGGCGAGCGCCGCGAAGATCACAAAACCCACTGCCAATTTCCACATGCTCAGTCGTCCTTGTAGATGTCGACGTCCTTGGTTTCCTTGACGAACAGCATGCCGATCACGAAGGTCATGAGGGCGATGATGATCGGGTACCAAAGGCCGTTGTACATGTTGCCCGTCTGCGCCACGATGGCCAACCCGGTGGCCGGCAGCAGGCCGCCGAACCAGCCGTTGCCGATGTGGTACGGCAGGCTCATCGAGGTGTAGCGGATGCGCGTCGGGAACATCTCCACCAGCATCGCCGCGATCGGGCCGTAGACCATGGTCACGTAGATCACGAGCAAGGTCAGGATGGCCACGATCAGCGGCTTGTTCATCTTGGCCGGGTCGGCCTTGGCCGGGTAGCCCGCCTCCTTCAGCGCCGTCGCCACCGCGCCCTTGAAGGCTGCGTCCTTCTTCTTCAGCTCATCGGCCGGCAAGCCCGTGGCCGAGTACGACTCGATCACCTTGTCGCCAATGGCGATCTTGGCCGGGCCGGTGCCTTCGGCGTTTTCATAGCTCACTGAGCCAGCCGACAACACCTGCTTGGCGATGTCGCATGAGCTCGTGAACTTGGCCGTGCCGGTCGGGTTGAACTGGAACGAGCACTCCTTCGGGTCAGCCGTCACGACCACCTTGTTCTTGGCCTGTGCAGCAGCGAGGTCAGGGTTGGCCGCCTCGGTCAGCGCCTTGAACAGCGGGAAGTAGGTCAGTGCCGCAATCAGGCAGCCCGCCATGATGATCGGCTTGCGGCCGATCTTGTCGGACAGCGTGCCGAAGATGATGAAGAACGGCGTGCCCAGGATCAGCGAGATCGCGATCATGATGTTGGCCGTGGCGCCGTCGACCTTCAATGCACCGGTCAGGAAGAACAGCGCATAGAACTGGCCCGTGTACCAGACCACCGCCTGGCCAGCCGTGAGGCCCACCAGCGCGAGGATGACGATCTTCAGGTTCTTCCACTTGCCGAACGATTCGGTCAGCGGCGACTTCGAGGTCTTGCCCTCTTCCTTCATCTTCTTGAAGGCGGGCGATTCGTTCATCGACAGGCGAATCCACACGCTGATGCCGAGCAGGATCACCGACACCAGGAACGGAATGCGCCAGCCCCAGTCGGCAAAGGCCGCTTCGCCGATGGCGGTGCGGGTGCCCAGGATCACCAGCAGCGACAGGAACAGGCCCAGCGTCGCCGTGGTCTGGATCCACGAGGTGAAGGCACCGCGCTTGCCGTGCGGTGCGTGCTCGGCCACATAGGTGGCGGCGCCACCGTACTCACCACCCAGCGCCAGGCCTTGCAGCATGCGCAGGCCGATCAGGATGATGGGAGCGGCGATGCCGATCGACGAATAGCTGGGCAAGAGGCCGACGATGAAGGTCGACAAGCCCATGATCAGGATGGTCACCAGGAAGGTGTACTTGCGCCCGATCATGTCGCCCAGGCGGCCGAACACCAGCGCGCCGAAGGGCCGCACGATAAAACCGGCAGCGAAAGCCAGCAACGAGAAGATCGTGCGCGACGCGGGGTCGAGCGCCGAGAAGAACTGGTTGCCGATGATGACGGCGAGCGTGCCGTACAGATAGAAGTCGTACCACTCGAACACGGTGCCGAGACTCGAAGCGAAGATGACTTTCTTCTCTTCGGGGGTCATCGGCTTGCCGACAGCTGATGCAGTTGCCATGAATTGCTCCTCATAGGTGCCCCACCGAACGATGAGGATGCAGCATCTTCACGGCAGGCTCTGACCCTGCCCTGACGCGGCGCTGATGCGGAGCTGACAAACTAGGTGAGAACCCTGTGCCCGCATTTCTTCATGCGACATTCACAGGGCTTGCGAGATCAGTGTTTTCTCTGGACGCCTTGCGGCAGCCGGGCCGCGGCGTCCCAGTCGGGCCCGCTGAACCAGGCGTCACCGCGCAGGTAGGCCGACAACATCTCCAGGCCGTCGAGCCCCCAGAAGACACGGCCGTCGACCTCGATCGTGGGCACACCGAAGAGGCCGCGCGCGGCCGCCTCTGCGGTGGCGTGCTTGAGCTCGTCTTTCACCTCGGCACTGGCCGGGTCGCGCACGGGTGCGAGCCGTTGCGTGAGAGCGGCGAGCCGATCGGCATCGGTCGCATCGGCGCCCCCGCCGCGCCACACATGGTGCAGCAACTGCTCGCAAACCCAGCGGTTGGGTGTGAGGCCCGCGGGTGTGCAGGCCAGGCTCAGGCGCAACAGGGCGAGCGGGTTGAACGGGTGTTGCGCGGGCATCTGGAATGGCGTGCCGAGCTGGTGCGCGAGCCACATCACCTGCCGGTAGGTCCAGTCGCGCTTGGGCGCGATCTCGGCCGGGCCCTTCTGGCCCCAGTGCTGCAACAGGCCGGCCAGCAAGACGGGCTGGTAGCTCACCTCGTGGCTCACGCCCTGCAGCACCTGCGGCAGGCGCTCGAACGCGAGGTAGGCGTAGGGCGAGATCACGTCGAAAGTGAAACGCAGGTGCTTCATGGTGTCGTGGGTGCCTGAGGTGTGAGGGCCAAGGTCTTGCGCTGCTCGATCAACACCCAGACCGCACGCTTGGCCTCGTCACCCCACACCCCCCAGCTGGCAATCTCGTCCAGCGTGCGCAGGCAACCTTCGCACAGGCCGCTCGTGGCATTCATGCGGCAGACGTTGATGCAGGGGCTGGGGACAGGCAGGTTGGCGGCGTCTGGCATGGTGGTGCAGATCAGGTCGGTGTGACGTCGGCGAGTGGCGCGCCCGTCAAGGCCTGCAGCTGGGCCGGGCTGAGCTTGAACACGCCATTGGGGTGGCCCGCCGCGGCCCAGATCTCATCGAAGCGCAGCAGCTCGCGGTCGATCAGCATCACCGGCGGCGTCACGTGACCGACCGGCGACACACCACCGATGGTGAAGCCGGTGCTCGACTTCACGAAGTCGGCATCGGCGCGGCCCACCGGGCCGGTGAGGCCTGCGACCTTGTCGACATCGACACGCAAGTCGCCCGAGGTCACCACCAGCACGGCCACGCTGTCGTGCTTGCGCTTGAAGACCACGCTCTTGGCGATCTGGCCGAGCTGCACGCCGAGTGCGTCGGCGGCTTCTTGGGCGGTGCGCGCGGTGACCTCCAGGAACACCGGCGCGTGCGGGTGGCCGAGGGTGGCGAGCGTTTCACTCACGCGGCGAAACCCTTCCGGGCGGTCGATGGATGCGTCTGTGCTCATGCTGCTGCCTTCTCCCGCTTGGCCAACAAGGCCTTGCCCACGCGCGAGGCCGGTGGCCGGCCGATCACACCCGAGATGTAGGCGCCGGCGTCCACCAGGTGGTCGATGTCGATGCCGGTCGAGATGCCCAAACCATTGAGCATGAAGAGCACGTCTTCGGTGGCCACGTTGCCGGTCGCGCCTTTGGCATACGGGCAGCCGCCGAGGCCGGCCACGCTCGCATCGAAGGTGTGAACGCCCATCTCCAGGCAGGCGTAGATGTTGGACAGCGCCTGCCCGTAGGTGTCGTGGAAATGGCCGCTCACCTCCACCAGCGGGTAGTGCTTGAGCGCACGCTCCATCGCACGCTGAACGGCACGCGGCGTGCCCACGCCGATGGTGTCGGCCACGCCGCAGTGGTCGACGCCGATCTCCTTCATCAAGCGCACCACGTGCTCCACTTCATCGGCACTCACCTCGCCCTGGTAGGGGCAACCGAGTGCGCACGAGATCGCGCCACGCACCTTCAGCCCCTGCGCATGGGCCGCTTCGACCACCGGCGCAAACCGCGCGAAGCTTTCGGCAATGCTGCAGTTGATGTTGCGCTGGCTGAAGGCCTCGGTGGCGGCGCCAAACACCACGATCTCGTCGGGCGAGCAGGCGAGTGCGGCTTCCAGCCCCTTCAGATTGGGGGTGAGCACCGAGTAGCGCACACCGGCGCGGCGCTCGATGCCAGCCATCACCTGCGCGTTGTCGGCCACCTGCGGCACCCACTTCGGGCTCACGAAACTGGTGACCTCGATCTCGCGCAAACCGGCGGCTTGCAGCCTGTGCACGAGTTCAATCTTGCTCTGGGCTGACACCAACTGCTTTTCGTTCTGCAGGCCATCACGCGGGCCCACTTCAACCAGCGTGACGTGGCTCGGAAGTGCCGAAGAAACTGACGCAGAAGACGCTGAAAACATGACTAATTCCTCACTATCGATGACTGAAGTCACAGACCCCTCCTTTTAGGGATGTGCGCCCACAGTGCACAGGATGAAGATACCCGAACTGCTTGGAGATCTTGTGTCTACGCCCGTTCAACTCCGCATCGCCACCCGCATCCATTTCATCCTGAAGCGTGATCTGGGCGAAGGCATCAACGTCGCTGCGATGCTGAGCGATGCCAGCGAAGCACGCGAGGTCTTGTTCGTCTGCCAGGCTTCGGGCAACCCTGAACTCGTGTCGCTGGCACGGCAGTACGTCAACGCGGGCAAGCTGGCCAAACCCGCGCTCGCCAAGAGCGATGCACCTCAAGACGCCGCCTGGTCGCGCAACACCTCGGGCTTTGGTGTCAGCCAGGCTGCAGAGTTGTCGGCGCCAGAAGAAAGCAGCTGGCGCAGCGCCACGCAGTGGTTGCGCCGCAGCACCAGCCGCGTCGCGCGGTAAACCGCATTCACGTTGCTGCCAGGCGCAGCAATTCGCCCCCTTCAGCCACCTGATCGCCCGGCGCATACAGCAGCGCTTCGACCTTGCCATCGCGCGGCGAGGTGATGGTGTGCTCCATCTTCATCGCCTCCATCACCGCCAGCGCCTGGCCTTGTTTGACCGCCTGGCCAGGCTGCGCAAGGAAGGCAATCACCTTGCCCGGCATCGGTGCAGTCAAGCGACCGCCGTCGACCGCACCTTCACCCGCATGCGCGAGCACGTCGACCTTGCCCACCGTGGCCGCCGCTTCGGGCGCAAACACCGTGACCCGCTCGCCGAAGGCGTACACCGTGAGCGACACACGGCGCTCGCCGAGCTGCACATCGTGCCGGCCATCGCCGCGCGCAGCCGTCGCAAAGGGCCAGCGGTGCTCGCCGAGCACCAGCGACATCGCGCCGCCGTGCGCGCGCTCCAGCGTGACCACCTGGTGCTTGCCGTGCAGCTCCAGGTCGAACTGGCGGCGCGCACCGCCAAAGAGGCGCCAGCCGTCGCGCTTTGACCAGGGGTCGGTGGTCTGCAAGGCCTGCTCGCTCGCCAGCGCGTGCGCCACCACCCCGGCTGCGGCCAGCCCGGCCGGCAGGGGCTCGGTGTCGAACAACACGGAACGTTCACGCTCGATCAAGGCGGTGTCGAGGTCGGCTTCGGCAAACGATCGGCTGGCCACCACACGGCGCAAGAACGCCACGTTGGTGTGCAGGCCCACGATGTGGGTTTGCGCCAGAGCGGCGTCGAGCCGCGCCAGCGCCTGCGCGCGGTCGGCGCCCCAGACGATGAGCTTGGCGACCATCGAGTCGTAGTACGGCGAGATGGTGTCGCCTTCGCGCACGCCCGCGTCGAAACGCACGTCTGCGCGTTCGAAGCTCGCCGCCTGCGGCGTGCGGTAGACCTGCAGCGTGCCGGTGGCGGGCATGAACTGCTTGTCGGGGTTCTCGGCGCAGATGCGGGCTTCGATCGCGTGGCCGTGGATGCGCAGCTCGTCTTGCTTCAAAGGCAGCGGTTGGCCGCTCGCCACGCGCAGCTGCCACTCCACCAGGTCGAGGCCGGTGATGGCTTCGGTGACCGGGTGCTCCACCTGCAGGCGGGTGTTCATCTCCATGAAGTAGAAACGCAGGTCGCCACTGTCACCGACCGGCTCGGCAATGAACTCCACCGTGCCGGCGCCGACATAACCCACCGCCTTGGCTGCCGCCACGGCGGCCTCGCCCATCTCGCGGCGGCGTGCATCGCTCATGCCGGGCGCGGGCGCTTCTTCCAGCACCTTCTGGTGGCGACGCTGCACCGAACAGTCGCGCTCGAAGAGGTAGATGCACTGGCCGTGGGTGTCGCCAAACACCTGGATCTCGATGTGGCGCGGGCGGGTGACGTAGCGTTCGATCAGCACCGCGTCGTCACCAAAGCTGTTGATGGCTTCGCGCTTGCACGAGGCGAGCGCCGCTTCGAACTCAGTCGCCGCATTCACCACGCGCATGCCCTTGCCGCCGCCACCCGCGCTGGCCTTGATGAGCACGGGGTAGCCGATCGCATCGGCCTCGCGTTGCAGCAGCGCTGGGTCTTGATCGGCACCGTGGTAACCCGGCACCAGCGGCACGCCGGCCTGCGCCATCAGGCGCTTGCTCTCGGCCTTGAGCCCCATCGCCTTGATGGCCGACGCCGGCGGGCCGATGAACACCAGGCCGACGTTGTGGCAGGCCTGGGCAAAGTCTTCGTTCTCGCTCAGAAAGCCATAGCCGGGGTGAATGGCTTGCGCCCCGGTGGCAAGCGCCGCCGCAATGATGCGGTCGCTGCGCAGGTAGCTGTCTTTCGGCGATGGGGGCCCGATGTGCACCGCCTCGTCGCAGGCCATCACGTGCTTGGCGTGGGCGTCGGCATCGGAGTACACCGCCACCGTCTGAATCCCCAAGCGCCTGGCCGTGGCGGCAACACGGCAGGCAATCTCCCCGCGGTTCGCGATCAGAATTTTCTTGAACATGTTCAGCTCAGGTTGAAGGCCGGGGCGAGCCCAGCCACTTCGACAACAGGCGCAGCAGCTGCCGCAGGAATTTCGCAAACACCCAGATCAACACCACCATCACGACCAGCGCCAGCAGCAAGAGGCCGAAGAACACCAGCGGCTGCTGCCACGAAAGCCACAACATCACCGGCACCGCGCCATCGCCCAGCAGCGACAGGCCGATGTTGGAAAACGGCTCGGGCGAGGTGTTGGCCGCCGCGCGCGTGGTGGCCTTGGCCACATGGCTGGTGGCGGCCAATGTGCCACCCAGCAGCGCGGCCACGGCCGCGGCGGTGCCGTGGTCGGCGCCGAACACCGCGGCCGCCAGCGCCGCACCCGCGGGGATGCGGATCAGCGTGTGCACCACATCCCACACGGTGTCGATGCCGGGGATCTTGTCGGCAAAGAACTCGATGAACAGCATCAAGCCGCTCGCACCCAGCATCAAGGGGTGTTGCAGCAACTGAAGGCCATGCGGCAGGTCCACCCAGCCCATGAAACCCGCCATGCCGGTGAGGAACACCACCGCGTACAAGCGCAGCCCGCTGGCCCAGCCGAGGCCCGCGGCAATCGCCATCAGTTGTGTCGTGTCCAGGTTCACTTCTCGGGCAACCAGGACGGTTTGCGTTTGTTGAGAAACGCCTGCACCCCTTCACGCCCTTCGTCGCTCGCGCGGATGTCGGCGATGCGGCGCGCCGTGTCCTCACGCAGCGCGGCCGTGAGAGGCATGCCCGCCACGTCTTGTACCAGGCGCTTGCAGGCGCGCGTGGCCATCGGCCCGTTGTCGACCAGCGAGGCCACGATCTCGTCGACCTTGGCATCGAGCGCATCGAGCGTGCACACCTCGTGCACGAAGCCCAGCGCCTGCGCGCGCGCGGCGCTGAAGCGCTCGGCGGTAACGAAGTAGCGCCGCGCCGCCTGCTCGCCCATGGCGCGAACCACGTACGGGCTGATGGTGCCGGGCAGCAGGCCAAGCTTGGCTTCGCTCAGACAGAACGCCGCCACGTCGGACGCGACCAGCACGTCGCACACCGCCGCCAGGCCCACACCGCCGGCATAACAGTCGCCCTGCACCCGGCCGACCACCGGCACCGGGCAGCTGTAGACCGCCCACAGCATGTCGGCCAGCGCCTGCGCGTCGGCGCGGTTCTGCTCCCAGCTGTAGTCGGCCATCGCACGCATCCACGACAGGTCGGCGCCAGCACAGAACGCCTTGCCGTGGCCGCCGAGCACGATGGCGCGCAGGCTCGTGTCGGCCCCGAGCTCGGTGAAGGCCGCGCTCAGCTCGGCGATGACCTCGTCGTTGAAGGCGTTGCGCACGTCAGGGCGGTTGAGAAACACCCTGGCCACCGCGCCCTGGCGCTGAATATCGAGTGAACTCATCGCCGGGACTCCTCCTGCAGCATCCACACCAGATCGAGCTCGGGGCAGGCCTGGCCCATGGCCGTGATGGCTGCCGTGATCTGCCCGCGGTGGTGGGTGCCGTGGTTGAACACGTGGCCGAGCGTGGCGGCAAAGGGCAGCGACTGCGCCACGCCCTTGGTGCTGGTGTAGTGCAGGTGATCGGCGAAGCGCTCGGCCGGCCAGGCCTCGATCAAGGGCGCCCAAGCAGAAGCCGCTTCGAACAGGCGCTCACGCAGGCGCGTGCGATCGGTTTCCACTTCAGCGTTCAAGGCGAGCTGGGGCGACACACCTTCGGCAAAGCGCCGGAACCATATCAGGCGCTCGGCCACCAGCAGGTGGTTCAGGGTGCCGTGCACGCTCTTGAAGAACAGGCCCGCGTCACGCCGGTAGTCGGCCTCGGGCAAGGCGTCCACCTGCGCATAGAGCTTGCGCGTAGCCCACTCGCCGTAGCGAGCCAGGGTCAGAAAGTAGGTCTTCATCGGAGGAAGGGGCTCACATGCGGAAGAGACCGAACTTGGTGTCGGCAATCGGCGCGTTGAGGCTCGCGCTCAAGCCGAGTGCCAGCACACGGCGTGTGTCGGCGGGGTCGATCAGGCCGTCGTCCCACAGCCGCGCTGTCGCGTAATACGGGTGGGCCTGGGTTTCGAACTGGTCCCGCACCGGCTGTTTGAATGCGGCTTCTTCATCGGCGCTCCAACTGCCACCCTTGGCCTCGATGCCATCACGCCGCACGGTCGCGAGCACGCTCGCGGCCTGCTCGCCGCCCATCACCGAGATGCGCGCGTTGGGCCACATCCACAGGAAGCGCGGGTCGAAGGCGCGGCCGCACATGCCGTAGTTGCCGGCGCCAAAACTGCCGCCGATGATGACGGTGAACTTGGGCACATTGGCGGTCGAAACCGCCGTCACCATCTTGGCGCCGTGTTTGGCGATGCCTTCGTTTTCGTATTTCTTGCCGACCATGAAGCCGGTGATGTTCTGCAGGAACACGAGCGGGATCTTGCGCTGGCAGCACAGCTCGATGAAGTGCGCACCCTTTTGCGCCGACTCGGAGAACAGCACGCCGTTGTTGGCGACGATGCCCACCGGCATGCCTTCGACGTGCGCAAAGCCCGTCACCAGCGTGGCGCCATAACGCGCCTTGAACTCTTCGAACTCGCTGCCATCGACGATGCGGGCAATGATCTCGCGCACGTCGAACGGCTTGCGCGTGTCGGTCGGGATCACGCCGTGCAGCTCGGCCGCGTCGAACAATGGCGGGCGCGGTTCGATGCAGCGCAGCGGGTTGTCCTTGCGCCAGTTGAGGTGGCCCACCGCGTTGCGCGCAATCGCCAGCGCATGGGTGTCGTTCTGCGCCAGGTGGTCGGCCACGCCGCTCAGACGCGTGTGCACATCGCCACCGCCTAAGTCTTCGGCGCTCACCACCTCGCCGATGGCCGCTTTGACGAGCGGTGGTCCGGCAAGAAAGATCGTGCCCTGGTTCTTGACGATGATCGACTCGTCGCTCATCGCCGGCATGTAAGCGCCGCCCGCGGTGCACGAGCCCATCACCACCGCGATTTGCGGGATGCCGGCGGCGCTCATCTGCGCCTGGTTGAAGAAGATGCGGCCGAAGTGGTCGCGGTCGGGGAACACCTCGTCCTGGTTGGGCAGGTTGGCGCCGCCGCTGTCGACCAGATAGATGCAGGGCAGCCGGTTGGCCTGCGCGATCTCTTGCGCGCGCAGGTGCTTCTTGACCGTCATCGGGTAGTAGGTGCCGCCCTTCACGGTGGCGTCGTTGCAGACCACCATGCACTCGACGCCGGCCACACGGCCGATGCCGGCAATCAGACCCGCACCGGGCGCGTCGCCGTTGTACATGCCGTGCGCGGCGAGCGGCGCGATCTCCAGAAACGGCGTGTCGGGGTCGAGCAGCATCTCGACGCGGTCGCGCGGCAGCAGCTTGCCGCGTGCCACGTGCTTGACCCGCGGCGCCACGCCGCCGCCGAGCGCCACCAGCGCGAGCTTGGCGTTGAGGTCTTCGACCAGCGCTCGCATGGCGACCGCGTTGGCCTTGAAGTCGTCTGAGCGCGGGCTGAGCTTGGAGCTGAGTACAGGCATGCGGTCTCCGGCCAGCCTCGGGGCGGGCGTTCTAGTTGACGTATACGTCAATTCTAGGGGCGCCGCGAGGGTGCCTCAGCTCGGGGTCTTCCGGGGCTTGTCCTGCACCGGCGCGCCGGCTTTTTTCCAGGCGTCGAAGCCGCCGTCGATGTGGGCCACGTGGGCCAGCCCCATGTCCATCAGCGTCTGGGTGGCCAGCGCCGAGCGCCAGCCAGCGGCGCAGAACAGCACGTACTGCTTGTCTTCGCCGAACACCGGCTTGTGATACGGCGACTCGGGGTCGGCCCAGAACTCGAGCATGCCGCGCGGCGCGTGAAAGGCGCCGGGAATGGCGCCTTCGCGCTCAAGCTCGCGCACGTCGCGCACATCGACAAACTGCACACCGGGCTGGCCGTGCAGCGCACGCGCTTGCTCCACCGTGTAGGTGGTGACACGGCCCATGGCCTCTTCAACCAGGGCCTTGGCGGTTTTTTTCATGGCGTAGTTTCCTCAGAAGAGTGACCTCAAGAATAGACCGCTCTGGCGTCCATGGTTTTGGGCTGCGGTGCTGATGCGACGCGCATCATCCAGAGGCCTGCGGGCGGTCGCCCTCGGGTGGGATTCAAAAACCAGACGGAGGATTCATGAACAACGCGAGCAACAAAACTCTGGCACACACGATAGCGGCCATCGAGACAATGGACCTGAGCCTGATCAAGTTCAAGGCCACACGGCATGAAGACGGTTATGGCTGGTCAAACGATTACGCCGACCAGATGGAAACGGCCTACAAGCGCTACCTGATCCTGCACGCCAAGTACCCGGCCATGACGCTGGCCCCCGAGCAGGACGTCGATCGTTTCTGGCACATGCACATTCTCGACACCCGCAAGTACGCAGCCGACTGCGACGAAGCCTTCGGCCACTTCGTGCACCACTTCCCCTACCTCGGGTTGCGCGGCGAAGACGACGCGCTGGCGCTGCAAGCGGCGTTCGACGCCATGCAGGCCTTGTACGCCAGAGAGTTTGGCGAGATGCCGCCGGCGGCAAATGCCTCGTCCGCCTGGTGCGGCGTGGACCCGGCTGGCCAGAAGGCCGCGTGGTGCGGGGTCGACCCCGGGCAGCTTACTTCTGCCAGAACTGCGGCGTGAACAGCACCAGGATCGACAGCAGCTCCACGCGCCCCATCAGCATGGCGATCGTGCAGACCCAGGTCTGGAAGTCGCTCAGACCCTGAAAGTTACCCGCCGGGCCAACGCTGCCGAGGCCTGGCCCGAGGTTGTTGACGCTTGCGACCACCGCACTCGCGGCGGTCACCAGGTCGAGCCCCGAAGCGAGCATCACCATCGTCAGCACGATGGTGGTGGCGCCATAGATCAGCATGAAGGCGAGCACCGCAAACAGCACGTTGTTGTCGACGATGCCGCCGCCCATGCGCACCGGGTGCACCGCGCGGGGGTGCACGATGCGCACCAGCTCGCGCCGCGCCTGCTTGAACAGGAGCAGCGCGCGCGCCATCTTGATGCCGCCGCCGGTGGAGCCGGCCGAGGTGGCAAAACACGCCAGCAGCATCATCAGGGCCGGCGCAAACAACGGCCAGGCCGAGTAGTCGACGGTGACAAAGCCGGTGGTGGTGGCCACGCTCACCACGCTGAAGGCGGCGTGACGCAGGCTCACCCAGGGGCTCGGGTAGACCTCTTGCACCATCAGCACCAACCACACCGCGAGCACCCCGAAGGCCAGCACGCCGAAGAAGGCACGCGCCTCGGCGTCACGCCACACGCTGCGCAGAGAGCGCCTGCGCCACACCATGAAGTAGAGCGCGAAGTTGATGCCGGCGATCAGCATGAACACGATGGCCACCGCTTCGATGGCCGGCGAATTGAAGGCCCCGAAACTCGCGTCGTAAGACGAGAAGCCGCCGAGCGCGATGGTGGTGCACATGTGCATGAACGCATCGGCCCAGCCCATGCCAGCCGCGCGGTAGGCGAGCGTGCAGGCCACGGCGATGCTGACGTACACCGTCCACAACCCGCGCGCGGTTTCGGCGATGCGCGGGGTGAGCTTGGTGTCTTTCATCGGGCCCGGCGTTTCAGCGCGGAACATCTGGCTGCCGCCCACGCCCAGCATCGGCAGGATCGCCACCGCCATCACGATCAAGCCCATACCGCCCAGGAAGGTGAGCAGGCACCGCCAAACGTTGACCGACAAGGGCAGCGCATCGAGCCCCGTCATCACGGTGCTGCCGGTGGTGGTGATGCCCGACATGGTTTCGAAGTAGGCGTCGGTGAAGCTCATGTGCGGCACGTGCAGCAACAGGGGCAGCGTGGCAAAGGCCGGCAGCACGCTCCACACGCCGGCCACCAGCAGGAAGCCGTCACGCGGCTGCAGCTCGCGCTTGAAGCGGCGTGTGGCGAGCCAGATGGCCAGGCCGCTGGCAAAGGTGATGGCCATCGCCATGAGATGGTCGAGCGGCGAGGCCTCGTTGCCGAACCAGGCAAACGCCAGGGGCACGCCCATGATCAGCGAAAACGCCATCACCATGAAGCCGAGGATGGCGACGACCGGAAGCAAGCTGTACATGAAGGGGTCGGCGCCGTGTCAGAAGAAGGTCGCGCTGACCTGGAACTGCCGCTCCACCTCACGCACCATGCGCTTGTGCGGCAGGAACACGATCACGTGGTCGTTGCTCTCGATCAGCGTGTCGTGGTGGGCCATCAGCACCTGCGGCTCGGCACCCTCGGTGTGCAGGCCGCGCACGATGGCACCCACCTGCACGCCCTTGGGAAACTTCAACTCCTCGACACGCCGGCCCACCACCCTGGAACTCTTCACGTCACCTCGCGCGACCGCCTCCAGGGCCTCGGCGGCACCACGGCGCAGGCTGTGCACCGCCTCCACGTCGCCGCGGCGCACGTGAGCGAGCAGCTCGCCGATCACGGCCTGCGCGGGTGAGATGGCGATGTCGATCTGCGTACCCTGCACCAGGTCGGCATAAGCACGGCGGTTGATCAGTGCGATGACCCGGCGCGCACCCATGCGCTTGGCGAGCAGGCAAGCCATGATGTTGTCTTCGTCGTCGCTGGTGAGCGCGACGAAGAGGTCCATGTCGCGCACGTTCTCGTCTTCCATCAGGTCTTCGTCGGTGGAGTCGCCGTGCAACACCAGCACGCCCACCGGCAGCTGCGAAGCGAGGTACTCGCAGCGCTTTGCATCGGTCTCGATCAGCTTGATCTGGTGGCTGTCTCTGAGCTGGCGCGCCAGCCGCAGGCCCACCTTGCCGCCACCGGCGATCATCACGCGCTTGACCGGCCTGTCCATGCGGCGCACGGTGCTGAGCACACGCCGCACCTCGGCGGTGGCGGTGAGCACGAACACCTCGTCGCCGGGCTCGATGCGGGTGTCGCCTTCGCAGGGGACCTGCTTGTCACCGCGGTAGATGGCCACGATGCGCATGTCGGCCCCGGGCACGAGCTTGGGCAGCTCGGCCAGGCTGTGCGCCACCAGCGGCCCGCCGGCCACCGCGCGCACCGCCACCAGGCTCACCAGGCCGCGGGCAAACTCCATCACCTGCAAGGCCTCGGGGTACTCGATCAGCTTGCGCACGTAGCTGGTGACCGACTCTTCAGGGCAGATCACCTGGTCGACCGCGAAGCCGGTGGCACTGAGCAGCTCGGAGCCGGTTTCGAACTCGGGCGAGCGCACGCGCGCGATCGTCGTCGGCACGTTGAAGACAGCCTTGGCCACCTTGCAGACGACGAGGTTGGCTTCGTCTTGGGCGGCGCAGGCGATCAGCATGTCGCAGTCGGCGGCGCCGGCTTCTTGCAGCACCGAAGGCTGGATGCCGTTGCCGACCACGGTGCGCAGGTCGAGCCGGTCTTGCAGCTGGCGCAGGCGCTGCGGGTCGGTGTCGACCACGGTGATGTCGTTCTGCTCGGACACCAGGCTCTCGGCCACACTTTCGCCCACGCGGCCGGCGCCGATGATCATGATGTTCATCGGGCGATTATCAACAGAGCCTGTGCCGCCCGATCACCGTGCGCCATCACCTTCCATAAAGAACCTGCGGCAACCACAGCCCGATCGCCGGGAAGTTGTACAGCAGCACGATCGCCAGCACCTGGATGCCCATGAACGGCATCATGCCGGCGAAGATCTGGTTCAAGGTCACGTGCTTGGGCGCCACGCCCTTCAGGTAGAAGGCCGACATCGCAACCGGCGGGCTCAAGAACGCCGTCTGCAGGTTGAGCGCCACCAGCAGGCCGAAGAACAGCGGGTCGACGCCGAAGTTGTCGAGCAGCGGCACGAAGATCGGCATGAAGATGACGATGATCTCCGTCCACTCCAGCGGCCAGCCCAGCACGAAGATGATGATCTGGCTGAGCACGAGAAACTGCACCGTGGTGAGCTCCATGCCCAGCACCCACTGTTCGACCAGCGCCTGGCCACCGAGCAGCGCAAACGCCGCCGAAAAGATCGCGGAGCCGACAAAGAGCCAGCACACCATGGCCGAGGTCTTGGCGGTGAGGAACACCGACTCCTTCACCATCGTGAGGTTGAGCTGGCGATACGCCGCCGCAAGGATGAAGCCGCCGAGCGCGCCCACCGCCGCCGCCTCGGTGGGCGTGGCCAGGCCAAACACGATGGAGCCCAGCACCGCGAGGATCATGATCAGCAGCGGGAAGAACGACGCCAGCAGCATCTTGAAGATCTCGAGCCGCGAGAAGCTCAGCAGCGCGTAGTAGACGAGCAACGCCACCGCCCCCATCGCCAGGCCGATCCAGTAGGTGGACGACGCCGGTTTCGATGTGGCCGCCTCGCCGGCGAGCGGCACCTGCGCCGTGGCAGCCGGTGGTTCGGCGACCGCTTGCGTTGCAGGTTCTTGCACCGCTGGCGCTTGCGCGCTGGCCGCGGCTGCCGGCTCGCTCGGGGGTTCGGCCAGCCCGCTGTTGCTGCTGGGCGGCTCGGCGAGTTTGTCGTCGGACGGCGGCTCGGCAAGCCCCCCCTGCTCAGGCTCGTCGGCACCGGCCGGTGGCTCTTGCAGCCCGCCCTCGCTGGGCGCAGCCGACGGTTCACCCCCGATCTGCTGCAGGCCCGACTCGGCGGGCGCGGCCTCCACGGTGGTCGCCGCGCGGTAACTCATCAGCGCCACCACCAGAAACAGCAACAAGGGCAACAAGGCGACAAACAACTGCTGCAACAGGTAGCGGGTCGACACGTCGGCGTTGCGCTTGCCCTTGAGCGCGGCCATCAGTGCGGGCACCGCGTAACGATCACCCGTCACCCCCAGGGCCAACAGCGGCGCAGGCAGCGGCACCACACGCTGCTCGGCGGTGAGGGGCGGCGCGAGCGCGGGTTTGACCTTCGCGATGATGATCACGTACAGGATGTACAGGCCAGCGAGCATGATCCCGGGGAAGAAGGCACCGGCATACAGCTGCACCACCGACACGCCGGCGGTAGCGCCATAGACGATCAGCAGCACCGACGGCGGGATCAGGATGCCCAGGCAGCCACCGGCGGTGATGACCCCGGCCGACACGCGCACGTCATAGCCGGCGCGCAGCATCGGCGGCAGCGCAAGCAGGCCCATCAGCGTGACCACCGCACCCACGATGCCGGTGGCGGTGGCGAAGAGCGCACAGGTCACGAGCGTGGCCACCGCCAGCGAGCCGGGCACGCGCGCGAGTGCCAGGTGCAGGCTGGTGAAGAGTTTGGAGATCAGGTTGGCGCGCTCGACCAGGTAGCCCATGAAGACGAACAGCGGGATGGCGATGAGCACGTCGCTCGCCATAACCGAGTAGGCGCGCTGCACCATCAGGTCGAGCGTCTGGCGCATCGCGCCGCCGGCCGTCTGCCCACCCGAGTGGTAGGCGAAATAGGCGAAGAGCATGCCCATGCCCATCAGCGTGAAGGCGGTGGGGAAGCCGAGCATGATCGCCACCACCACCAGCGCCAGCATCACCAGGCCGATGTGGCCATTGGTGATCTCCTGCACGCTCACCAGCATGCCGAGCACGCCGGCCACGATGAGGGCCATCAGGGTGAAGCCGAACCACAGCTCCTTGCGGATCTTCATGCGCCCTCCTGGCGTTGCGCGGCAGGCAGCGGGCGGGCACCGGAGGCGGCGGCCTCGACGTCAGCGTCGGTCACGTGAACCATCTCCTTGAGCTTGTCGACGTCGACTTCTTCCACATCTTCTTCACGCGCCGGCCAGGCGCCATCGCGCAGGCACAGCACACAGCGCACGATCTCGACCAGCCCCTGCAGCAGCAGCATGCCGCCCGCCAGAGGGATGATGAACTTGAACGGGTAGACCGGTATCGGGTCGGCGTTGAAGGTGTGCTCGCGCATCGCGAGCGACTCGTTGGCATACGTCCAGCCGGCCCAGGTGAGCGCCACGATGCCGGGCAGGAAGAACACGATGTAGAGCAGCAGGTCGATGCTCGCCTGCGCGCGCGGGCGAAAGAAGCCGTAGAGCACGTCACCGCGCACATGGCCCGACTTGGCCAGGGTGTAGGCGCCGGCACACATGAACAGGGTGCCGTACAGCATGATCTGCGCGTCGAGCACCCAGGCGTGCGGCTTGTTGAGCACGTAGCGCGAGAACACCTCGGCCGAGATCAGCACCGTCAGCCCCACGGCAGCCCACGCCGTGAGCTTGCCGAGCCAGGTGGAGAGTTTGTCCACCGAGAGAAGAAATCGCTGCATCCGTCGTTCCTGACTGAAACACGAACAAGGGCGCCCAGACTGCGGCGCCCCTGGTTCGAAGAGGCTGGTCTCAGCCCTTCTTGGCCGCGGCCGGCTTGCGGCCGAAGTAGTGGTTGTAGGCCATCTTGAAGTCGACCAGGTAGTCGTTCTGCCACTGGCCGGCGCGCTGGGCGAAGGCCTTCTGCGAATCGAGCACCTTCTGGAAGAGCGGGTTGCCCTTGGCCTTCTCGGCGATGGTGGCGTCCCAGGCGGCAAGCTGCTCGCGCAGGATCGCGTCAGGCGTCTTGTAGAACTTGACGCCGGCTTTCTTGAGCTCGATGTAGTCCTGCGAGTTGCGCTCGATGGCCTTCCAGCTCATGTCGGCGCTGGCCGCCTGCACACCGTAGTCGATGATCGACCTGAGCTCGGCAGGCAGCGCCTTGTACTTGCCGCCATTGAACAAGATCTCGAACTGCTCGCCGCTCTGGTGGAAGCTTTGCAGCATGCAGTTCTTGGCCACGTCGGG
>NZ_JADMJX010000173.1 GCF_018780185.1 Rhizobacter sp. | reverse complement strand
TGACCGACATCCTGGGTGACGAAGATCACCTGGGCGACATGGACTTCAAGGTGGCCGGTACCACCGCTGGCGTGACCGCGCTGCAGATGGACATCAAGATCCAGGGCATCACCAAGGAGATCATGCAAGTGGCACTGGCGCAAGCCAAGGAAGCCCGCCTGCACATCCTCGACAAGATGATGACCGCCATGGGCGAAGCCAAGACCGAGGTGTCGCAGTTCGCACCGCGCCTGTACACCATGAAGATCAACCCCGAGAAGATCCGTGACGTGATCGGCAAGGGCGGCGCGACCATTCGTGCGCTGACCGAAGAAACCGGCACTACGATCGACATCGGTGAAGACGGCACCATCACCATCGCCTCGGCCGATGCCGACAAGGCGGCCTACGCCAAGAAGCGCATCGAAGAGATCACCGCCGAAGTCGAAGTGGGCAAGATCTACGAAGGCCCGATCACCAAGATCCTGGAGTTCGGTGCCCTCGTGAACCTGCTGCCGGGCAAGGACGGTCTGTTGCACATCAGCCAGATCGCGCACCAGCGTGTCGAGAAGGTCACCGACTTCCTCAAGGAAGGCCAGATCGTCAAGGTCAAAGTGCTCGAGACCGACGAGAAGGGCCGCGTCAAGCTGTCGATGAAGGCGCTGATCGATCGCGAATCGCAGCCTGCACACGACTGATGAAGCCGGGCTGCTTGCGCGGCCCACTTCTCGCCAACACCCCGCCTTCACACCATGAAAGCCATCGAAATTGCGTCTTACGGCGCGCCCGAAGTCCTGCGCCCCGCCGAGCGGCCCGCGCCGGTCGCGGGTGCCGGTGAGGTGTTGATCCGTGTGAGCGCATCGGGTGTGAACCGGCCCGACGTGCTGCAACGCAAGGGGCACTACCCGGTGCCGCCGGGTGCATCGGACCTGCCCGGTCTGGAAGTGGCGGGCACGATCGTCGAAGGTGACCGCTCTGCCATGGCGGCAGCCGGTTTGAATCTGGGCGATCGGGTGTGCGCGCTGGTGGCAGGTGGCGGCTACGCCGAGTTGTGCGTGGCGCCGATCGGGCAGTGCCTGCCGGTGCCAAAGGGCTTGAGCGACATCGAGGCCGCCAGCCTGCCCGAAACCTTTTTCACCGTCTGGTCGAACGTGTTCGACCGGGCGCGCCTGCAACCCGGCGAAACGCTGCTGGTGCAGGGCGGAACGAGCGGCATCGGCGTCACCGCCATTCAGTTGGCCAAGGCCTGGGGTGCGACCGTCATCGCAACCGCCGGCAGTGACGAGAAGTGCGCGGCCTGCCTCGCGCTCGGTGCCGACCACGCCATCAACTACCGCAGCCAGGATTTCGCGGCCGAAGTCATGCGCATCACCGCCAAGCGTGGCGTGAACGTGGTGCTCGACATGGTGGCCGGGCCTTACGTGGCGCGTGAGATCAGCTGCATGGCCGAAGACGGCCGCCTCGTGATGATCGCCGTGCAAGGTGGCGTTGAAGCGCAAATCGATGCTGGTGTGGTGATGCGCAAGCGCCTCACGGTCACCGGCTCGACCTTGCGCCCGCGCCCCGTGGCCTTCAAGGCGGCGATTGCACAGGCCTTGCGCCAGAACGTGTGGCCGTGGCTCGAAGCCGGCAAGGTGAAGCCGGTGATCTTCAAGGTGTTCCCGGCGGAGCAAGCGGCCCAGTCGCACACGCTGATGGAATCGAACGAGCACATCGGCAAGCTCGTGTTGACATGGTGAAACCCCAAGGAACTCAACCCATGCGTCGCAAACTGGTGGTCGGCAACTGGAAGATGAACGGCAGCCGTGTGGCCAATGCCGAGTTGCTGGCTGCGCTGAAAGAAGCCGAGCCCTGGGATGCCGGCGTCGCGGTGTGCGCGCCGTTTCCTTACCTGGCGGACGTGGCCTTGTCGCTGCAGGGCAGCCGCATCGTCTGGGGCGCGCAAGACTGCTCGGCCCACGAGTCGGGTGCCTACACCGGCGAGGTGTCGGCGTCGATGCTGAGCGAGTTCGGCTGCCACTACGTGATCGTCGGCCACTCGGAGCGCCGCGCGTATCACGCGGAGTCCGATCAGTTGGTTGCCGACAAGGCGAAGGCCGCGCTGGCGCACAAGCTCACACCCATCGTTTGTGTCGGTGAAACACTGGCCGAACGCGAAGCTGGGCAGACCGACGCGGTGGTCAAGCGCCAGTTGTCGGCGGTGATCCACACACTCGCGCACTGCATCTCGCAGGTGGTGGTCGCCTATGAGCCCGTGTGGGCCATCGGCACCGGCAAGACCGCGTCGCCCGAGCAGGCACAGGCGGTTCACG
>NZ_JADMJX010000335.1 GCF_018780185.1 Rhizobacter sp. | reverse complement strand
GGACACCGCCGGCCCGGCCGTCAACCCGCTGATCAAGATCATCAACATCGTGGCCTTGCTGATCGTCCCGCTCCTGCCGGTGGGTGCCAGCACGGGTGGCAAGGCGACTCATTCAAGCGCCTCGCCTGCGGCATCGGTTGCCTCTGCGGCGCCAGCCGCCGCTGCGGACGTGGCGTCGTTCAAGGTCGAAGGCGGCGTCGTGAAGTTCTACTTTGCGAGCGGCAAGGCTGAAGTGGCGAGCGGCGCCGGCGACGCGTTGGCCGATGTGGCCAAGAGCGTTGCCGCCGGCAAGAAGGCCATCGTCAGCGGCTTCACCGACGCCACCGGCAATGCGACAAAGAACGAAGAGTTGGCCAAACAACGCGCCTTCGCTGTTCGCGACGCGCTGAAGGCCGCCGGGATCGCAGAAGACAAGATCGAATTGAAGAAACCCGAAACCCTGACGGCCAGCGGCAGCAACGCCGAAGCGCGCCGCGTGGAGGTCTCGCTGCAGTAAGCCCCGAAGACCACACCCCCAAGGCCCGGGTTCGCAAGAACCCGGGCCTTTTTCATTTCACCTGCCTGGCCGCCACCCGCCGCTTTGGCTTGTGGGGCAGTGCACGCAACTGCTCGTGGATCAACTTCTGGCCTTCGTCGGCCAGGAACTGCTTGAAGGCCGACGCCACCTGAGGCAGGCGGCGCGCGGCCAGGTGCATCGCGTACCAGTCACGCTCCAAGGGGTTGCCGGCCATGGGCAACAGCGCCAGCAGGTCGGCCTCCAACTCCAACGCGCAGGTGTGAAGCGACAGGAAGGCCACCCCGAAACCGGCTGCGCACATGTGCTTGATGGCCTCATTGCTCGACATCTCGGAGCCGATGCGCAGCGGCAGCCCGGCGTCCTTGTAAAGCCGCTCGAGCGTCGTGCGAGTGCCGGAGCCGCGCTCGCGCACCAGCAGATTCGCACCCACCAGGTCTGACAAGGTCGGTTTGCGCAGGGCCATCAAGGGGTGCTTGGGTGATGCGAGAAAGGCCATCGGGTGCTTGGCGAAGGCCACCGCGGTGGTCTTCAGCTCGGCCGGCGGGCGGCCCATGATGGCAATGTCGACCTCTTGCCCGGCGAGCATGCGCACGATCTCGTCGCGGTTGCCGACCTGCAGCTTCACCTTCACGTCGGGCTGGTGGCCTGCAAAAGCCACCAGCAGCGGCGGCAGCAGGTACTCGGCCGTGGTAACGGCCCCCACGCGCAAGGTGCCCGAGAACACCCCGCGCTGCGCCGCCATCTCGTCGCCCGCCTCGCGCCACAGGTCGAGGATGCGCGCCGCGTAGTCGGCCATCAGCTCCCCTGCCCCCGTGAGCCGCACACCGCGGCCCTCTTTTTCAAGCAACGGCGCGCCGGCACTTTCTTCCAGCAGCTTGAGCTGGATCGACACCGCGGGCTGCGTCAGGTGCAGCTCGCTGGCGGCCCGCGAAACGCTGCCCAGACGCGACACGGCATGCAGGGCGGCGAGTTGTCGAAAGGTGGCGTTCTTGATCATGAGTCAAGCATGCATCAGTCAAAGCTAATGAGACCTGAAAAAGAATTAACTATTCCAAATGTAATGCGGTTCATACATTGGCCTACATCGGATTTCTCAAATCACCTCAGCAAGGAGAGTGCCCATGGGCCACATGAAAGACGCCACCCAGATCACCGACGCGAAGAAGCGCTATTCCGCCGGTGTATTGAAGTACGCCCAGATGGGCTACTGGAACGCCGACTACGTGCCGAAGGCAACCGACATCCTCGCTCTCTTCCGCATCACGCCGCAAGAGGGTGTCGACCCGATCGAGGCCGCTGCCGCGGTGGCTGGCGAGTCGAGCACCGCCACCTGGACGGTCGTGTGGACCGACCGCCTCACCGCCTGCGACATGTACCGCGCCAAGGCCTACCGCGTGGAACCGGTGCCCAACAACCCGGGCCAGTACTTCTGCTACGTGGCCTACGACCTGAGCCTGTTCGAAGAGGGCTCGATCACCAACGTGGCTGCCTCGATCATCGGCAACGTCTTCAGCTTCAAGCCGCTGAAGGCCGCGCGGCTGGAAGACATGCAGTTCCCGGTGGCCTACGTGAAGACCTTCACCGGCCCGCCCACCGGCATCGTGGTCGAGCGTGAGCGGCTCGACAAGTTCGGCCGGCCGCTCCTGGGCGCCACCACCAAGCCCAAGCTCGGGCTGTCGGGTCGCAACTACGGCCGCGTGGTCTACGAAGGCCTGCGCGGTGGTCTCGACTTCATGAAGGACGACGAGAACATCAACTCGCAGCCGTTCATGCACTGGC
>NZ_JADMJX010000036.1 GCF_018780185.1 Rhizobacter sp. | reverse complement strand
GCTCACGTGGGCGCAAACGACGGCGCTGTGAGCGGATCAACTCGCCAAGGTAGAGCGAGCGCTCTCGCAATCGGCTTTGAAACAAGGCCAGCAGGATGAGATCGGGTTTGGTCGAACCCGTCGTCGGCAGATGGTTGCTTTCGCCCGTCATGCTTGTCTCCGTCCGCGTGAGCGATGGGGTCAGGATGCGCCCGTGGAGCGTATGGCGGCCTATGCCGGCTGTTCTTGTCAAAGATCAAACTGGCTTGATACCGCTCAACCGTTTTGCGTGCCTGAGCAGAGAACATAGGCGTTCACTGCCGACACGACAAGCCCATTCATGTCAGTTACTTCCAGCCGGCGCATGCCGCCCTTGCGTCACAACCTCGACCTGCCGCTCACGAGCTGGCTGGCCCGCATCTCGCATGGCATCTCGCCGTCGGCCCTGGGCGCGGCATTCGGCGATTGGCAGAGCCATCTTGCGGCCTCCCCCGGCAAACAGGTCGAGCTGGCCGAGAGTGCGTTGCACAAGACCCTTCAGTGGCTGAGCTATTTGCAGGCTTCGCAACAAGGGCAGTGCCCGCCTTGCGTGGTGCCCGCACCGCAAGACAAGCGATTCAAGCCGCCGCAATGGCAGATACCGCCCTACAACGGGTTGGCACAGGGTTTCCTGCTCGCGCAGAAGTGGTGGAACGAGGCCACGACCGGTGTGCGTGGTGTGTCACGACACCATGAAGAGGTGGTCGAGTTCGTCACGCGGCAGTGGCTCGACATGTGTTCACCATCGAACTTCGTGCCGACCAATCCGCAGGTGCTTCATGAAACCGTCACCAGCGGCGGCAAAAACCTTGTCACGGGGTTTGCCAATTGGTGGCGCGACGCAATGGCCGTGCTGGCCGAAGGGCCTCCGCCGGGCGCCGAGCGTTTCAAGCCGGGCGAGACGGTGGCCATCACGCCGGGCAAGGTGGTGTTTCGCAACCGGCTGATCGAGTTGATCCGCTACGACGCGACCACGCCCGACGTCTACCCCGAGCCGCTGCTGATCGTGCCCTCGTGGATCATGAAGTACT
This sequence comes from Rhizobacter sp., assembly GCF_018780185.1. Taxonomy (GTDB): domain Bacteria; phylum Pseudomonadota; class Gammaproteobacteria; order Burkholderiales; family Burkholderiaceae_C; genus Rhizobacter. Next base: position 17,320 of record NZ_JADMJX010000036.1, on the reverse strand, counting down.
ACGTGCTCGACCTGTCGCCGCACAACTCGATGGTCAAGTACCTGGTCGACCACGGCCACACGGTGTTCATGATCTCCTGGAAGAACCCGGGCGTCGAAGACCGCCATCTGGGCATGGACGACTACCTCGAACTCGGCGTGATCGAGGCCTTGCATGCGGTGCAACAGCAATGCCCGCGCGTCGGTGTGCATGCCGTGGGTTATTGCCTCGGCGGCACGCTGCTGGCCGCCGCCGCCGCGGCGCTGGCGCGACGGACGCCGTCGCCGTTCAAGACCGTGAGCCTGTTGGCCGCGCAGATCGACTTCGAGGAGCCGGGCGAACTGGGGTTGTTCATCGACGAGAGCCAGATCTCCTTTCTCGAAGACCTGATGGCCGAGCGCGGCTATCTGGACGGGCGGCAAATGGCGGGCGCCTTCGCGCTGATCAACTCCAAGGACCTGGTGTGGTCCAAGCTCGTGCATGAATACCTGATGGGTGCGCAGACGCCGCTCACCGACCTGCGCGCCTGGAATGCCGATGCCACCCGCATGCCCGCGCGCATGCACAGCGAATACCTGCGTCGACTCTATCTCGACAACGACCTCGCAGAAGGCCGCTACCAGGCGCTGGGCAAACCGGTCGCCACACAAGACATCCGCCAGCCCTTGTTCTGCGTCAGCACCGAGCGCGACCACGTGGCGCCCTGGCAATCGGTCTACAAGATCCACCTGTTGACCGACACCGAAGTCACCTTCGTGCTGAGTTCCGGTGGCCACAACGTGGGCATCGTCAACCCCCCCGAGGGCCCACTGGCCAGCGCCGAGGCCAGCCACCGCGTGGCGGTGCACAAGCACGGCGATCCATTCCAGGATGCTCCGACCTGGCTCGCGTCAGCGCCATCGCAGCCTGGCAGCTGGTGGCCCACATGGCAGCACTGGCTGAGTGGGCATTCGGGCAAACGGCGCGCGCCGCGTTTCAATGCAACTCTGCCGACGCTCGGCAACGCGCCAGGCGAGTACGTGCACGGCACATGAGCCACACATTGCGCTTGCGCAATGCACCTTCGTGCACTACGTCATAGAAACAAGGCTTGGCTGATCGCTGCGAAGGTGCGACGGCCGATTCGTTCCATCAACCCGCACAGGAGAGACCTCATGGCGAGCAAGACTCAGAAGGCCAGCGACGGCCGCACAGTGGTCGCCAAGACGGAGGCTCCGGCGCACGATGCCGCGCTGGCGTTTTCGCAAGATCAGTTGCAAGCCCTCATCGCATTGAGCGATGTCGTCTTCAAGGGGGCCGAAGAGATACGCCGTTGCCAGATGCAGGCCGCGCACGACGCCCGCGTGCATCACGAGAAAAAGCAGGCGGCGGTGGCCAAGGCGGGCAGCTCGACCGAGCTGTTCAATCTGCAGGCCGAGTTGCTGCGTTTTGACATGGAATCGTCGGGCAGGTATTGGCAACAACTCGCGTCCATCTGCGCGGCCACCCAGGCCGAGGCGATGAACCTGCTGACACGCAGCGCCGCCACCGTGGGCGGTGATGTGGCCAAGCTGGTAGGGCAGCCGTTGAAGCTGGCCCAGCCCGGCCCGGCGCCAGCCGCTGCAGGTGTCACCGCCGCAGCGGTCGACCCGTCGCAGGCCTGGAACCAATGGGTCGATCTCGGCAAGCAATGGAGCGACATGCTCTACCGCTCCGAGGCTGCGATGCATTGAGTTTGAGCGTCGTTACCTGATGCCGTTGAGCGGGCGGGTCACATATAGACCTGCTCGTGTCCGGCCTTTGGCTGGCGCTGGTACCGGGATTGCCTCAATATTGGCCCACAAAGCGCAATGCCACGGGCATGCGAAACGGCCAAACTGGGGAGGCGCCATGATTCCACTCGATTCCGAGATATCGAAGGCTCGCGCCTTGGTGGTCGACAGCAACGCGGGCTCGCGAAGCGCGTTGGTGGCCATGCTGCGCGAGTTCGCGGTACCGGAGATCGTGCAGGCCCGCAAGGCCCAGGAAGCACGGCGCCTGCTCGAAACGCAGCGCTTCGACATCGTGCTGTGCGAGTACCACTTCGACGACGAGCCGGTGAGTGGCCAAGACATCATGGACGACCTGCGGCTGTCGCACCTGCTGCCGCTGTCGACGGTGGTGGTCATGATCTCCAGCGAGGCGGGCTACGCCAAGGTCGCCGAAGCGGCGGAGGCCGCCCTGGATGCCTACCTCCTGAAGCCGCACACTGCCGAAGCCTTGCGCGATCGGCTGGTCCAGGCGCGTCAACGCAAGCGCATGCTGGCCGACATCATCGCGCTGGTACAGAAAGAGGACTACATCGCGGCCGCCGAGATGTGCCAGCTGCGCTTCAAGACCCGCGGCCCGGCGTGGGTGCAGGCGGCGCGCATCGGCGCCGAGCTGTGGCTTCGGCTCGGCAAGCCGCATGCAGCGCAAGAGCTGTTCGACGCCATCTTGCTGGTCGGCGCCGTTCCATGGGCGCGGCTGGGTGTGGCGCGAACCCAGTACGACTCAGGCAGCACGGCGCAGGCACGGCGCACGCTCGAAAGTTTGTTGAACGAGTTGCCCAGCTACGCCGATGCCTACGATGTGATGGGTCGTGTGCTGCTCGACCAGGGCCACCCCGACATGGCACTCGATGCGCTGCGGCAAGCGACCGCGCTCACCCCTGGCAGCGTGGCCCGCCTGGTCAAGCATGGCCTGCTGGCCTTCTACTACGGTGACCCGAAAGAAGCTGCCGACACACTCGCCAAGGCGGCGCGCCTCGGCCTGAACTCGCGCATCTTCGACCTGCAGGGCCTCGTGTTGCTGGCGATGGTGCAATTCGATCTGGGCGACCGACGCGGCCTGGCGCAGTCACTCAACGCCATGGTGGCGGCCCGGGCCCCGCAGACGGGCAGCCCGCGCCTGAGGCGCTTCGAGCTGGTGATCGGCGTGCTCCACTCGCTGCTGGACAGGCGGGTGGCCGATGCCGTCTCGCAGCTGCGCGCGCTGATTGCCGAGATCGTGTTGCCGAACTTCGAGTTCGAGGCGGCGTGCAACTTGCTGTCCGTGCTGGCCCGCTTTTCCAAGAATGAGCTGAAGCTCGAAGACGTGAACGAAGACGCTCTCAAGCTGGCCCGCCGGTTCGCCGTGTCAAAGACGACCGCCGACCTGCTGGTGCGCGCCTCGTTCGGCCACGCTCCGTTCGAAGAAGCCGTGCGGCGGTCCTATGCCCTGATCTGCCAGCAAGCCGAGGAGGCGGTGTCCAAGACCATCGGCGGATCGCCAGCCGAAGCCGTGCAGATGTTGCTGGCGAGCGCCGATGAGTCGCTCAATGCCAAGCTGGTTGACCTGGCGCTGCACACCATCGAGCGGCATCACGACCGCATTCCCGACGCAGACGCGTTGCTGCAGCGGGCCAAGCTGTTACACCAGCGCTACCACGGCTACGGCACGCAGGTGCACCTGAGCAAGGGCGGCGACCCGCGCATCATGAAAGGCGTGGCCAGCCCCGGCTGAGCGAGGGCGTGGTTGGGCACCCGTGCCCGGTGGCCTGTTGGGGCCAAGCCTCGCGTCTCAGCCGGTCATTCCGGCGTTTCTTGCGCCCAGTGCGCCGGGTTCTCGCGCACGATGGTCACCGGCACCGGCGAGCCGTGCAGCACGGCTTGCGACACCGAGCCGAGCAGGGCGCTGCGCAACACGCCGCGGCCACGGGCACCCAGGATGATGGCGTCGCAGTCATAGCGCTCGCCGGTCTCCAGGATCGTGTGCGCCGGGTCGCCACTCACGACCTCACGCTCGAACGGCAGCTCCGCATGGCGCAGCAGGTCTTCGGCGGCTTCGAGCGAATGGCTGCCGGCGGCGCCGGTCACGCGCTCGAGCACGTCGGCGTCGGGGGCGAGCACCATCTCGTAGAGGTAGGTGGGCTCTTGCACATTGATCAGCACAAAACTGGCGCTCAGGCCCTCTTGCACCAGTCGAATCGCGTAGCGCACGGCGTTGAGTGAATGCTCGGAGCCATCAACGGGCAAGAGGATCTTCATGGCGTGGCTTTCAAGTGAGGAGTTGCGCCGAGATTAACGCTTGCGGCCGGTTTTTTCTTCATGGCCTGCCTGGCAACGTGCACAGCGCAAGGCCGCGGGCTGCGCCTGCAGGCGCGCAAACGCGATCGGCTCGGCACAGTCGATGCATTGGCCGTACAGGCCGGCATTGAGGCGCAGGCGGGCCGCTTGCACGGCTTTCAGCTCATCGAGGTCGCGTTCGGTTTCGGCCTGGGCCACTTCTTCAGTGGCTTTGTCGTCGGCACTCTCCTTGCGGTCGGTGACTTCGCCCAGGCGCTCGCTGTCGCGCAGGCGGGTGGCCTCGCGTGCGGCCGTGATCTCGGCGTCGAGTTGTTTTTCGCGGGCGATCAGCAAGGCCTCCAGGGTTTGGCGTTGCGAGTGGCTCAATGGGTTCATGGTGTATCCAGTAGGGTTCTCTTGCGCTGTCAATTGTTGGTGGCAGCCAAGCCCACGGGCTTGACGGAGCGCAAGCCAAGCCGTGTAGCGCCTGGGGTACGCTGGCCAATTGAAACAAGACGGAGGCGTGGGGCCCATGAGCGTTCGCAATCTCGAACACCTGTTTCGCCCACAGTCGGTGGCGGTGATCGGCGCCTCGGAGCGCGAGCGCAGCGTCGGTGCGGTGGTCATGCGCAACCTGCGCGCAGGCGGCTTCAGCGGCCCGCTGTGGCCGGTCAACCCCAAACACAAGCGCATCGATGAGCTGCCCGCTTGGCCCACGGTCGAGGCCTTGCCACAGGCGCCCGATCTGGCGGTGATCTGCACGCCCGCTCACACGGTGCCGGGGCTGATTGCCGAGCTGGGCCGCAAGGGCACACGCGCGGCGGTGGTGTTGAGCGCAGGGCTCAAGGGGCCGTCGGGCGACAAGGGGTTGTCGATCGAGCAGGCCATGCTGCAGGCGGCCAAGCCGTATCTGCTGCGCATCCTCGGCCCCAACTGCGTGGGCCTGCTGGTGCCGGGTGTGGGGTTGAACGCGAGCTTTGCCCATGCGGCCGCCAAACCGGGGCAGCTCGCCTTCGTGTCGCAATCGGGCGCCCTGGCCACGGCCATGCTCGATTGGGCCAACTCGCGGGCTATCGGGTTTTCGCACTTCATTTCGCTTGGCGACAGCGCCGACGTCGACTTCGGCGACGTGCTCGACTACCTGGCGAGCGACAGCGAGACCCGTGCCATCTTGCTGTACATGGAATCGGTGGGTTCGGCGCGCAAGTTCATGTCGGCCGCACGCGCCGCGGCGCGCAACAAGCCGGTGGTGCTGGTGAAGGCGGGCCGGGCGCCCGAAGGGGCCAAGGCAGCCGCCTCGCACACCGGCGCGCTGGCGGGGGCCGACGACGTGTTCGATGCCGCCGTGCGCCGCGCCGGCCTGCTGCGCGTGGGCTCGCTCGGCGACCTGTTCGACGCTGCCGAGACCCTGGCGCGCGCCAAGCCGCTGCAGGGCGACCGGCTGGCCATCGTCACCAACGGTGGCGGTGCCGGCGTGCTGGCGGCCGATGCCCTCTCGCTCGGTGGTGGTCACCTGAGCGCGCTCACGCCGGCCACGTTGGCGAAGCTCGACGCCACGCTGCCCGCCACCTGGTCGAAGGGCAACCCGGTCGACATCATTGGCGACGCACCCGTCGAGCGCTACACCGCCGCGCTGCAGGCACTGCTCGATGCCCCTGAGGTCGACGCGGTGCTGTTCATGCACGCCCCGACCGCGATCGTGCCCAGCGCCGACATCGCCGCCGCCTGCCTGCCGCAGTTGCGCGAAGCGGGCAAGCCGGTGTTGACCTGCTGGCTGGGTGGTGCCGTGGTGCAGGCGGCCCAGGACGCATGCGAGAACGCCGGCATTCCCACCTACGAAACCCCCGAGCGCGCTGTCGCCGCGTTCTTGCAGCTGGCCGACTTCCGCAGCAACCAGGCGGCCCTGCTGCAGACGCCGCCGGCCGCGCCCCCGGCGTTGGCCACCAACCTGGCGGCGGCGCGGGCGGTGATCCGGCAGGCACTCGACGGCGGGCGCGAGCTGCTCAACGAGCCCGAGGCCAAGGCGCTGTTGTCGGCCTTCGGCATCCCGGTGGTCGCCACGCGCACGGTGGGCAGCGCGGCCGATGCCGCCTCGGCAGCGGCCGAGATCGGCTTCCCGGTGGTGCTGAAGATCCTGTCGCCGCAGATCTCGCACAAGTCCGACGTCGGCGGCGTGGCGCTCAACCTGCAGTCGGCCGACGAAGTGCGCCGTGCGGCCGAGCGCATGCAGCAGCGTGTGGGCGAGTTGCGGCCCGATGCAGTGCTCGACGGTTTCACGGTGCAGCAGATGGTGAGCCGACCGCGTGCGCACGAGCTGATCGTCGGCGTGGCCACCGACCCGGTGTTCGGCCCGGTGATCCTGTTCGGGCAGGGCGGCACGGCGGTCGAGGTGATCCGCGACCGCGCCGTGGCCTTGCCACCGCTCAACATGACGCTGGCCGCTGATCTCGTGTCGCGCACGCGCGTGGCTGGCCTGCTGGCGGGCTACCGCGACCGCGCGGCGGTCGACATGAGTGCCCTCAACACCACCTTGCTGCAGGTGTCGCACATGGCCTGCGACCTGCCCGAGCTGGTCGAGCTCGACATCAACCCCTTGCTCGCCGACGACCGCGGCGTGATTGCGCTCGATGCGCGCGTCAAGGTGCGCGCTGTGACGACCGGAGCGGTCAAGGGCGCGGCAGACGCCCGCCTGGCCATTCGCCCCTACCCGGCGCAGCTTGAAGAGAGGCTGCAGCTCGACGGCCAGCCCATCTGCCTGCGCCCCATTCGCCCCGAAGACAGCCCACGCCTGCAGTCGTTTTATGCCCACGCCACACCGGCCGACATGCGCTTGCGCTTTTTCCTCACGCGGCGCGAGGTGCCGCAGACCGAACTCGCGCGCTACAGCCAGATCGACTACGACCGCGAGATGACCTTCATCGCGCTGCCCGCCGACGAAAGCGACGGCATGTTGGGCGAGGTGCGTGCCGTGTGCGACCCCGACAACCTGTGCGCCGAGTTCGCCATCCAGGTGGCCACCGGCTCACAGCGCCGCGGCCTGGGCCGCTTGCTGATGGGCAAGATGCTGCGCTACCTGCGCGAGCGCGGCACCCGCGAGCTGATGGGCGAGTGCCTGACCGAAAACGCCGGCATGGTGCATCTGGCCCACAGCCTGGGCTTCGAGGTCAAGCCCAACGACGATGGCGACACGATCGACATGCGGCTCAACCTGGTCTGAGCCCATGGCGCGGGCTCGGGCCTGGCCGCCCTGGCCCAAGGCGGCGGTGCGGCCGGCCGCAGCGTGAGCTGCGCGCTTCAGTGCGCCATCAGCACCGGCAAGCGCATGGCCTGCAGCACCGAGCGCGACGCCCCGCCCAGCAGCATGTCGCGGGCGCGGCTGCGGCCATAACAACCCATCACCAGCAGGTCGGCGCCATGGCGCCGCGCTTCGGCGAGGATGGCGTCGCCGATGCGCGACGGCGCAGCACCCAGCGGGTGGGTCTGCGCCACCACGCCGTGCCGCTGCAAGAACGCGGCAAGCTGGCCCAGGTGATGGGCCGCAGGCGCGGCTTCTTGTTTGTCTTGCCACATCAGCAGGTGCACAGCCTGCGCGCGCTGCAGCAGCGGCAAGGCGGCAGCCACCGCGCGTGCCGACTCGCGTGAGGGCTTCCAGGCGATGGTGATGGTTCGGCCCAGATCGCCGGCGGGTGCGTTGTCGGGCACCACCAAGGCGGGTTTGCCACTTGCGATCACCACCGACTCGGCAAAGTCAGGGGGCAACTGTTCGGCATGCGGGCCACCGGGGTCGCGCTTGCCAAGCACCAGCAAGTCGGCCAGGAGGGCATGCCGCGACAGCGCATGCAAGGGCGCTTCGGCGACCGATTCCTGCCAGGCCACCGCAGGCCCGCCATGCGACACGGCCCGCTCCAGTGCGGCGCGTGCGTGGTGGCGGCCGTCGATGTCGAGGGTCTGTGCGGCGCTGGCAATGGCCGCGGCCGAAAACGACGTGGGCAGGCCGCTGCTGCCCGGCGCCACGGCAAACAGGGCCGTGACACCGGCGCCAAGCTGTTCGGCCAACTGCCGCGCCAGGTGCAGGCGTACCGCGCAGGCGGCAGATGCGTCCAGATGAACGAGGATCGATCGAATAGGGGCCGGGAACAATCTCAATGTGCCATCAGCACCGGCAGCGTCATTGACTTGAGCACCGTGCGGGTGGCGCCACCCAGCACCAGCTCGCGGGCCCGGCTGTGGCCATAGCAGCCCATCACCAGCAGGTCATTGCCCAGGTCGGCGGTGAGCGAGAGCAGGCGGTCACCCGCGTTGCCCGGGCCATCGCCGTACCAGTGCAGCGTGGGCTTCACCCCATGCGCGGCCAGGTACCGCTCGAGCTGCTGCCGCTCGCTGGCGGCCTGGAGTGCGCTGCTTTCTTCACTCCAGCTCACCACATGCACCTGCTGCGCTTTTTGCAGCAAGGGCAAGGCAGCGTCGAGCGCGCGTGCCGACTCGCGGCTGGGACTCCAGGCGACGAGGATGTTTTCGCCGACGGTTTTCACCTCGCCGGCATAGGGCACGATGAGCGCGGGCTTGCCGCTGCCAAGCAGCACCGACTCGATGAAGTCGGCCGGCACGTCGCGAGCGGTCACGGCGCCGGGCTCGTGTTGCCCGAGCACCAGCAGGTCGGCGTACAAGGCCGCTTGCGTGAAGCCCCAGATGACCGGCTCGGTGCCCAGCTCGTTCCAGCTGACGGCGGGGCCTTCGGCCTGCACCGCGCGCTTGAACAAGGCCAGCGCGCGCTCGCGCCGTTCGGCGTCGAGCTTGAGCACGATGGCGCCCGCCTCGGCACTCTCGGCCACGGCAAAGGGCATCTCGACAAAGTTGGAGGTCACGCCGAACAAGCCCGTGATGGCGGCTTCATGCCGCTGCGCCAACTGCCGCGACACGCCAAGGCGCACCGCGCTGCGAGGTGAGGCGTCGAGGTGCAGCAAGATGCTCTTGATCGGGCTCATGGTGTGCTTCCCAGGTGGGTGTTATCTGACGATCAGGACCGGCGCCGTGCAGTTCGCCATCACGCGTGAGGTGACCGAGCCCATCACCAGCGAACCGAGGGCCGAGTGGCCGTGCGAGCCCATGATGACCATGTCGACCTTGCCGTCGTTGGCGGCCTTGGCGATCACGTCGGCGGCGTGGCCCACGGCCGAGGTGAAGGTCGGCTTCCATTTGTTCTGCTCGGCGAAGGCGCGCACCGGCTTGAGCACGGCTTCGGCTTCGTCGGTGTAGTACTGCTGGAGCGACGTCTTGTCGATGAAGCTGGTGACGTGGGGTGGTACCGGAGTCACGGCGGTGATCACGGTCAACTCGTTGCCCGAGCCGATCAACTCTTCGTGAGCGGCGATGTAGGCCAGCATGCGCTTGGTGTAGGTGCTGCCGTCGACAGCCAACAGGATTTTCATGGCACTGCGCCTCGTGAAAGTTCAGGTGGCCGCCAGTTTAGGGGCTCACCGGGTACGTAATAGCCCGAACACTATCCGCATCCCCGTCCGGCGCCTTGACGTGCGTCAAGCGGCGCAGCTCGTCGCTCCTCGTACAGTGCTCCCCATGACAAGCCACAAGCACTGGAGCCTGGGCGCGCGCCTGGTGCTCGCGGCCACACCGTTCCTGCTGCTGTCGCTGCTGCTGATGGCGCTCACGCTGTGGGTGTCGTGGCAGCTCGACGGCGGGGCCGCCGCGGTCAACGAGGCCGGCCGCATGCGCATGCAGGCCTACCGCATGTCGCTCTCGGTGAGCACCGGCGATGCCGAGGCGCTGGCCCGCCAGGCCGAGTCGTTCGACAAGAGCCTGGCCGTGCTGCGCGAGGGCGACCCCGAGCGGCCCTTGTTCGTGCCCTGGGACGACGCCGTTCTCTCCCATTTTGCGAGCGTCGAGCAAGACTGGGCCGCCTTCCGCCAACGCTGGGTCGGCGCTCCGGTGGGCTCGTTGCAGGGGCTGCCGGAAGAAACCGCCCGCTTCAGCGACCACATCGACGCGTTTGTTGCCGACATCGAGCTCACCATGTCGCACTGGACGCGCCAGCTGCACCTTCTGGAGCTGCTGGCGATGGCGCTCGCGCTGCTGGGGGCGACGGTGCTGCTGTACGTCGGCTACGTGCTGGTGCTGGAGCCGGTGCGGCTCTTGAAAGACGCAACCGAAAAGATCCAGCACGGCGACTTTGGCGCTCGGGTCGATCTGCTGCGCAGCGACGAGTTCGGCACGCTGGCCGAGGGCTTCAACCGCATGGCCGAGCACCTGCAATCCATGTACCGCGGGCTGGAGGCCAAGGTGGCCGAGAAGACCGCGCTGGTCGAAGAAAAGCGCGAGCGCATGGAAGCGCTCTACGACGTCACCAGCCTGGTGGCCAAAGCCACCACCCTGCAAGAGCTGGCCGACGGCTTCACGCAGCGCGTGAGCCGCGTGGCGCGGGCCGACGGCGTGGCGCTGCGCTGGTCTGACGAGACCAACCGCCGCTACCTGCTGCTGGCGAGCCAAGGCCTGCCCGAGAGCATGCGCGAAGGCGAGCTGTGCGTGATGGCCGGCGACTGCCACTGCGGCGCACCCCAGGCACCGAGCGGCGCGCGCGTCATCCCCATCCACAGCATGGACGACTCGGCGATGAAGCACTGCGCCCACGCCGGCTTCGAGGCGGTGGTGTCGGTGCCCATTCGTCTGCATGATCGGCTGATGGGTGAACTCAATTTGTTCTATCACGCGCACGTCAACCCGTCAGAGGCCGAGCGCTCGCTGCTCGAAGCACTGGCCGCGCACCTGGCATCGGGCATGGAAAACCTGCGCCTGAGCGCGCTGGCCAAAGAAGCGGCTGTGTCACAAGAGCGCACCTTCATTGCACGCGAGCTGCACGACTCGATCGCCCAGTCGTTGGCCTTCCTGAAGATCCAGGTGCAGCTGATGCGCGACGCACTGGCCAGCGGCGACGCGGCCTCGGTGGACAAGACGCTGGGCGAGATCGACGTCGGCGTGCGCGAGAGTTATGGCGATGTGCGCGAGCTGCTGATGCACTTTCGCACCCGCACCAACACCGAAGACATCGAGCCGGCCCTGGCCACCACGCTGCGCAAGTTCGAGCACCAGAGCGGCATCGGCGCCGAGCTGTCGATGCGGGGCAACGGCATGCCGCTGTCGCCCGACCTGCAGGTGCAGGTGCTGCACATCGTGCAAGAAGCCTTGTCCAACGTGCGCAAGCACGCGGGTGCGCACCATGTGTGGCTCGACGTGCAACAACACCCGGTGTGGCGCTTTCAGGTGCGCGACGACGGGCAAGGTTTTGCAACCGACGGCCCGGCCCCGGGCGAAACCCATGTGGGCCTGCGCATCATGGGTGAGCGCGCCCAGCGCATCGGCGCACGGCTCGAGGTGGTCTCCGAGCCGGGCCACGGCACCTCGGTGACGCTGACCCTGCCGGCCTCGGCCACCGGGCAGACCACGCCGGCACGGGTGGTGACACCCCCTTCGCTCAGCCTGCACTGAACCATGAACCCAACCCCGCCCAAGCCCGCCCCGATCCGCATCCTGGTGGTCGACGACCACACCCTGTTTCGGCGCGGGCTGATTGCCTTGTTGTCGCGCGAGCCGACGCTTCAGACCGTGGGCGACGCCGCCGATGCCGGCGAGGCGCTGCGCCGCGCCCAGGAGCTGCAGCCCGACCTGATCCTGCTCGACAACCACCTGCCGGGGGTCAACGGCGTCGACGTATTGCCCGCGCTGCGCGAGGCCGCGCCCAAGGCCCGCGTTGTGATGCTCACCGTGAGCGAAGATGAAAACGACCTGGCCGCTGCGCTCCAGGCCGGGGCGAGTGGCTACCTGCTCAAGAACATAGAAGGCGACGCGCTGGCGCAGGCCATTCAACGGGTGATGAACGGCGAAAGCACGATCGCCCCCGAGATGACCGGCAAGCTGATCGCTGCCTACCGCGGTGCGTCGGCGCCCGCGGTGGCAAGCCCCGCGTCGCCGCATGAAGCGGCCTCGCCGCTCGCCCAACTGTCGCCGCGCGAGCTGGAGATCCTGCGTGGCATTGCCTGTGGCGCCAGCAACAAGGAGATCGCCCGCGACCTGGGCATTGCCGAAACCACGGTGAAGATCCATGTGCAACACGTCTTGCGCAAGCTCGACGTCGGTTCGCGCGTCAACGCGGCCGTGATCGCCACCTCGCACGGCCTGGGTGGCTGATGGGGCCACGAGGGGCGCACAATGAAATGATGACTGCGCATCCCTCGCAGACTCCCCAGACGCCGGCGCGCTTGAAGGCCGTGAGCCTGGTCGTTGCCGCGCTGGCAGTGGCCGGGTTGTGCATCATCTTGCTGGCGCCACCCTTCGAGCAGTGGACGAGCATTGGCACCAGCCTGCCGGCCTTGCACCTGCTGCTGGAGCTGTTTGCCATCGTGATCGCGACGCTGGTGGTCACGGTGTCGTGGCACACCTTCGATGCGCACTACATGCGATCGGCCAACCTGCTGATCGCAGGGTTCCTGATCGTCGGCGTGTGCGATCTGGTGCACGCACTGAGCTACGACGGCATGCCGGCCTTCCTGGGGCCGAGCAGCACGCCGCGGGCCATCTTTTTCTGGTTGATGGGGCGCAGTGTCGAGGTCATCACACTGGGCCTGCTGGCACTGGGCTGGCAACCCCGCCTGTCGCGCAACCAGTCGCTGGCGGTGGGGGCGGGATTGTCAGCGCTGCTGGTCTGGGTGGGTTCGTACCGCCTGGACTGGTTTCCCGCCACCTTCGTGGCCGGTGAGGGCGTTACGCCGTTCAAGGTCGGCTACGAGTGGGCGTTGTTCGCGCTCAACCTCGGCGTGGCGGGCTTGTTGATCCGACGCGCGCGGGTCGATGACCCGACACGCTGCTACCTGCTCGCGCAATCGAGCCTGCTGATCGGCCTGGGCGAACTCGCATTCACGACCTACCACGCCCCGAGCGAGTTTGCCAACATCTTCGGCCACATCTACAAGCTGGCGGCCTATGCGTTGCTCTACCTGGCCACATTCAACAGCAGCATCCGGGCGCCGTTCGACGCGCTGCGCGACTCGGAGCAGCGGGTGCGCGAAAGCGAGCTGCGCTTGCGCTCCCTCAGCAACAACCTGCCCCACTGCATGGTCTACCAGGTGGTGCGCGAGCTCGATGGTTCGATGCACTTCGTGCACGTGAGTGAATCGGTCGAGCAGATCACCGGCGTGAAAGCGCAAGACGTGCTGCGCGACGCCTCGCTGCTGTACGACCGCTTCCACCCCGATGACATTCCCTTGATCCGCGCCGCCGAAGAACACTCGGCAAGAACGCTGCAGGTGTTCGACTTCGTCGCGCGGTGGCGGGGTGTCCATGGGCAGATGCAATGGATGCATTTCTTCTCGGCGCCACGCCGCATGAGCGATGGCCGCATCGTGTGGGACGGTGTGCAGATGGACATCACCCACCAGCGTGCCGACGAAGAGTCTCGGCGCACGCTGGAGTCACAGCTGCGCGAGTCGCAGAAGATGGAGGCCATCGGCACCCTGGCGGGCGGCATTGCGCACGACTTCAACAATGTGCTGGGGTCCATCCTGGGCAACCTGGCCCTGGCGCAGGATCACGTGCGCAAGGGGGCCAGCGAAGGCGCGTTGCAGAGCCTGGAGCAGGTGCGCAAGGCCAGCGTGCGCGCGCGCGACCTGGTGCAGCAGATCCTCACCTTCAGTCGCAAGCGGGCGCAGCAATTGGTGAGCCAACCGCTGCGCCCGCTGATCGAAGACAGCTTGAGCATGCTGCGTGCCACGCTGCCGGCGCGGGTGACACTGGAGACGGCGCTGTCGGACAAACCACTTCACGTGCTGGCCGATGCCACCCAGATCGGCCAGGTGGTGATGAACCTGTGCACCAATGCGTGGCAGGCCCTGCATGGCAGCACCGGGCGCATCAGTGTCGGGCTCGACGAAGTGACGCTTCAGCCCGAGGCAGCCCGCGAGATGGGCGGCCTGCCGGCCGGCGACTACGCCCACATGTGGGTGAGCGACGAAGGGGTGGGCATCGACAGCGCCTTGCGCGAGCGCATCTTCGAGCCGTTTTACACCACCAAGCCGGTGGGCGAGGGCACCGGGCTGGGGTTGTCGGTGGTGCATGGCATCGTGCGCTCGCACCATGGCGGGCTGATGGTGGAGAGCAAGCCGGGCGATGGCAGCACCTTCCACGTCTACTTCCCCAAGGCGAAACCCGCCGCAGAGCCTGCCGGCGCCTCGCCCGGAACCGAAGCGCCGGGCCAGGGGCAGGGCAAGCATGTGCTCTACGTCGACGATGACGACCTGATGGCGGTGATGGTGGAGCAGCTTCTGAAGCGCGAGGGCTACCGCGTGAGTTGCTACCGCGACCCGATCGCCGCACTGTCGGCCTTGCGGGAAGTACCCGACTCGTTCGACATCGTGGTGAGCGACTTCAACATGCCGGTCTGCTCGGGCCTGGAGGTGGCCAAGGAGGTGGGGGCCATCCGCCCCAGCCTGCCGGTGGTGATCAGCTCGGGCTACGTCACCGACGAGCTGCAGGCCGAGGCCAGCAAGCTCGGCGTGCGGGCCTTGCTGCAAAAGCAGAACACGCTGGAAGACATGCCGATGCTCCTCTACCAGGTGCTCGGCACGGGCACTGGCAAGACCGCTCAGTCGACCAGGGCCGAATAGACCAGGCTCTTCAACTGGCTGCGGATGTTGAAGGTGCCCGAGGGCACCAGCTGCGTCATGAAGATCACCACCAGGTCTTCGACCGGGTCGACCCAGAAGAGGGTCGAGGCCATGCCACCCCAGTAGAAGTCACCCGGGCCATAACCCCCAGCCGCGACCTCGCCGAGCGTGGTGGCAAAGCCGAGGCCGAAGCCGATGCCTTCGTTGGCGGTTTCCGAGAACGAGCCGATGGCCAGCTGCGTCAGGTCGCGCCCGCCGGGCAGGTGGTTTTGCGCCATCAGCCGCAGCGTGCGGGGGCCGATGATGCGTGCGCCGTCGAGCTCACCACCACGGCGCAGCATCTCGCAAAAGCGGTGGTAGTCGGCCATGGTGCTCACCAGGCCGCCACCACCCGAGACGAACACCGGCGGCTTGGCGTAGGTGCTCTTCTGCGGGTCGTCCATCACGGCGAGCGATTTGTCTTCTTTGCGCACGTAGTTGGCGGCGAAGCGACCGACCTTGTCGGGGGCGATGCTGAAGGCGGTGTCTTTCATGCCCAGCGGGTCGAAGATGTGCTTTTTCAGATAGTCCTCGAACGGCATGCCCGACAAGGCCTGCACCAGGTAGCCGCACACGTCGGTCGAGAACGAGTACATCCAGCGCTCGCCCGGCTCGTAGCGCAGCGGCACCTGGCCCATCTTGCGCACGAAGCTGGCCAGGTCGTCACTGCCGCCGCGGGCGAGGCCGAGCCTGGCGTAGACCGCATCGACCGGGTGCACCGGGCTGCCGGGCGGGTTGAGCCCGCCGCCGTAGGTGAGGCCGCCGCTGTGGCTGAGCACATGGCGAAAGGTCACCGGGCGGTCGGGTGCCTTGGTCTGCATGGCGTGCTCATCACCCGACACGTAGACCCGCTGGTCGCGCCACTCGGGGATCACCTTGCTCACCGGGTCGTTGAGCTGGAAGTGACCCTGCTCGTACAGGCTCATCAGCGCCACCGAGGTGATGGGCTTGGTCATGGAGTAGATGCGGAAGATGGTGTCTTCGCGCATCGGCTTGTCTCGCTCGCGGTCCATGCGGCCCAGCACGCTGGCGTAGGCCACCTGGCCGTGCTGGGCGACCAGGGTCTGGCAACCGACCAGCTTGCCTGGCGTGATGTAGTGGTCTTGCAGGTGGGTGGTGATGCGTTGCAGGCGGTCGGTCAGCAGGCCGGTCATGGGTTTCCTTAGCGTGGCACGGCCATCATGGCCTCGAAGTTGGCGCTGTAGAACATTTCCTTTGCGGCTTCGTCGATGCCGGTGAAGGTGCGTTCGAAGCGGCCGACGGGATCGTCGGTGCCTTCGGGGTGAGGGTAGTCGCTCGAGAAGAGGAACAGCTCGGGCCCCGCGTCGCGGATCATGCGGCCCACGTCTTCACCGGGGAAGGGCGTGAACTTCACCGCGCGGCGAATGTAGTCAGACGCCTTCATCGGCATGGCGGCGAGCGTGGGGTCGCCTTTTCTGAAGATGCGCTGGCTCAGGTCGAGCATGCGCAGGAACTCGGGCACCCAGCCGGCGCCGAGCTCGATCACGCCGCCGCGCAGCTTGGGGAAACGCTCGAACACGCCGTCGAAGACCAAGGCGGTCAAGAACTGCTGTGGCGCAATTGACAGCACCATGAAGTCGCGCACGCGCAGGTTTTCGCCGTCTTCGGCGCCGGTGATGTCTTTGGGTTTGGGCTTGCCGTTGCGCTCGTACTCCGGAAGCTTGGTCTTGCTGTTGGGGCCGACGTGCAGCATGAAAGGCACGCCGAGGTCGCAGAAGGCCTGCCAGACGACGTCGAGGTCGGGGTGGCCGGGCGACTTGTCACCGGCGGGCATGCCGGGGATCCAGAACGCGCCGCAGCCCAGGCGCACGCCTTCTTGCATCTCTTCGACGCAGCGTTTCGGGTCGACCAGTGAGAGCTGGCCCACGGCGATCAGGCGTTCGTCACCGTTGCAGAACTCGGCCATGGCGCGGTTGTGCGCGCGCACGCCGCCGTAGCGCACGTCGAGGTCTTCGTGCTGAAGGTACTGGCCGGCCGAGAAGGTGGAGAAGACGAGCTGGCGCTTGAAGCCGAGGTCGTCGAGGGCGACCTTGCGTTCGGCGCTGTCGAAGGCGCCGTAGGCACGCCAGCCTTTGACGCCATGCACCACATCGCTGGCGGTTTCGCCCCGCTCGGCACGCAGCTTCTGCTTGGCGACTTCTTCGTTGATGAACTCGTGGCTGTTGGTGGCTGATTTGGAGAGGTTCAGCGGGGGCATCTTGTCGCGCAGATGCGGGTCGGTGTGCCGGCTGATCCAGTCGACGGTTTCCATGATGTGGCTGTCGGCGTCGCAGTACACGCGGTTGGCGGCGTAGGTCATGCTGGGTCTCCGGGGTGGAAACTTAGTATAACTATCGTGTAATAACGCGACTCAGGGCGAACCCGCAAACCTCGCTCGTCATTCCCGCGCAGGCGGGAATCCAGGATGGTGGCGCACCTCCACCGGTTCTTGCTGCCCCACAACCCCCCGTTCGGGCTGACCCTTCGACAAGCTCAGGACAGGGTCCGCTTCGCGGATCGAAGCCTTGTGCCTTTGATGCCGCTTCGCGAGTGTGTTTCTTCGTACTTCGAACGGGTGCGTCGGGATGTGCC
>NZ_JADMJX010000085.1 GCF_018780185.1 Rhizobacter sp. | reverse complement strand
TCTGGAACATCAGCCACTCCAGCACCTTGAACTTCGCGCGGTCCGACTTCGGCAGCAACTTGCCGGTCTTGGCCGCGAGGTAGAGCAGGATGGCGCCCGACTCGAACAGGCTGATGGGCTGGCCGTCGGGCCCCTGCGGATCGACCAGCGCGGGAATCTTGTTGTTCGGGCTGAACTTGAGAAAGGCGGGCTCGAACTGATCGCCCTTGCCGATGTTGATCGGGTAAACCTGCCAGTCGCGACCGAGCCGGAATCCGCACTCCTCCAGCATGATGTGGACTTTGTGTCCGTTGGGTGTGGGCCAGGAATAGACGTCGATCATGAAGGCGGCCTTTCGGTGTGCTGGGTATGCTTGGGAAAAATTCACTCTACGGGAAAAGACAACCCCATGTTCGAGCGACTGAAAAATTCCCTGGCCCGTCTGCAATGGTCGACGGCCAGATCGGCCCCTTTGGCCCAGTGGGCGCACGAGCACGGGCTGGGCTTCCGGCCCCTGATCGGTGGCGCGTACGCGCTGTCCGGGCAGTGGCAGGGTCAGGCCGTTCGCCTGGAATGCACGGCGCCCTCCAGGCCGTTCATCCAGGGCATGGAGCTGATGGCGCGTGCCGACCTTGGCATGTCCGTGCCAGGCAGCGTGGTGCTGATGAACCGTTCGCTCAAGCTGATGCTGGAGCAGCGGGCCTCTGAGCTGTACTCGCAGTACACCGACGCCCTGCAGACGACCGCCCAGACACTGCCTGAAGAGATTCGCTGGCTGGCGATGTACCGCGATGCGGGCTGGAGCGGACCCGACCAGCGCTTCTGGGCGCGCTATGCCGTGCTGACCGACGTGCCCGATACCGCGAAGCAATGGGTGGACGGGGAGGGCCTGCAGCGGCTGATGAGCTGGCCCGCGAACGCCGTGCATCCCGACACGCCGTTGATGCTGATGTTCATGAAGGGCAAGGCCTACATGCGGCTGCAGATCGACCAAACCCGCGACACCGCAACGGCCGTGCACGCCTTCGACCTGTTCCACCATTTCAGCGAGCAGGCGCGCACGTTGTCGTCGCCCACCCGCTGAAGGCGCTCGCCCGATCAATCGATCAGCTGCCGCGCGTGATCGGCATCTCCACTTCGGTCTTCACCAGCATGTGCTTGGCCAGCTCCAGCTTGGCGATGGACTGGCGGTGCACCTCATCCGGGCCGTCGGCCAGGCGCAGGGTGCGCTGGTTGGCATAGGCGTAGGCGAGCGGGAAATCGTCGCTCACGCCACCGCCGCCGTGGGCCTGGATGGCCATGTCGATGATGTCGCAGGCCATGTTGGGTGCCACCACCTTGATCATCGCGATCTCGGCCTTGGCCACCTTGTTGCCGACCGTGTCCATCATGTAGGCAGCCTTGAGCGTGAGCAGGCGCGCCATCTCGATGCGGCAGCGCGCGTCGGCAATGCGTTCGTGCCAGACGGATTGCGCCGACACCGGCTTGCCGAAGGCGACGCGGCTGTTGAGCCGCTGGCACATGAGTTCAAGCGCGCGCTCGGCCGAGCCGATGGAGCGCATGCAGTGGTGGATGCGGCCCGGGCCAAGGCGGCCTTGCGCGATCTCGAAGCCGCGGCCTTCGCCGAGCAGCAGGTTGCCCACCGGCACGCGCACGCCCTTGAGCACCACTTCCATGTGGCCGTGTGGTGCATCGTCGTAACCGAACACCGAGAGCGGGCGCACCACGGTGATGCCCTTGGCATTGGCCGGCACGACGATCATCGATTGCTGCGAGTGGCGCGGCGCATCGGGGTTGGTCTTGCCCATCACGATGTAGACCGCGCAGCGCGGATCGCCAGCGCCCGACGACCACCACTTGCGGCCGTTGATCACGTAGTGATCACCATCGCGCTCGATGCTGCACTGGATGTTGGTCGCGTCCGATGACGCCACGTCCGGCTCGGTCATCAGGAAGGCCGAGCGGATCTCGCCGCGCAGCAGCGGCTCCAGCCACTGGTCCTTCAGTTCTTCGCTGGCGTAGCGCTCGAAGGTTTCCATGTTGCCGGTGTCCGGCGCCGAGCAGTTGAACACCTCGGCGGCGAACGGCACACGGCCCATGATCTCGCACATCGGCGCGTATTCCAGGTTGGACAAGCCCTGCGGCGCGCGCGGGCTGCGCGGCAGGAACAGGTTCCACAGCCCGGCCTTGAGCGCCTTGGGCTTGAGCTCCTCGATGATCGTGGTGGGAATCCAGGGGTTGCCCTTGGCGCGGTTGGCCGCGATCTCGGCGAAGAAGCGTGCCTCGTTCGGGTAGATGTGCTCGTCCATGAACGCCAGCAGGCGCTCGCGCATG
>NZ_JADMJX010000020.1 GCF_018780185.1 Rhizobacter sp. | reverse complement strand
TCGTCGATGCCATCGTGGGCGGGGGCGGCCTGATCCTGGTGCCGGCCTTGTTCAGTGTGTTTCCCAACGCCGCGCCGGCCACGCTGTTTGGCACCAACAAGGGGGCTGCCATCTGGGGGACGGCCTGGGCGACGGCGCAGTTCGCCAAGAAGGTGTCGATGCGCTGGGCGGCGCTGCTGCCTGCCGCGGCGGCCGCCCTCGCCGGGAGCCTGGCGGGCGCGTGGACCGTCACGCTGGTCAGCGCCGATGGCCTGCGCCGCGCCTTGCCTTTTGTGCTGCTGGCCGTGCTGCTCTACACCCTGGCCCGCAAGGACATGGGTCGCCACCACGCACCGCGTTTCAGCGGGCGGCAAGAGGCGCTGGTGGCCAGCAGCGTCGGGCTCGTGATCGGCTTCTACGACGGGTTTTTCGGGCCCGGTACGGGCAGCTTCTTCGTCTTCTTGTTCGTGCGCCTGCTGGGCTACGACTTCTTGAGTGCGAGCGCCAGCGCGAAGCTGCTCAACACCGCCACCAACGCGTCTGCCTTGGTGCTGTTTGCGCTCACCGGCCACGTGTGGTGGCACATCGCGGCAGTGATGGCGGTGGCCAACGTGGCCGGCAGCCTGCTGGGCACGCGCCTCGCGCTGAAACATGGCGCGGGTTTTGTGCGCTGGGTTTTCATCGCCGTGGTGTCGGCGTTGATCCTGAAGACGGGCTACGACGCCTTCTTGCGTTGAATGTCGCCACGCAGCTGTTTGGCGTAGTCGCGGAAGTCGACCTCCAGCGTGTAGCGCGCCGAGCCCACATAACGATCCGCCTGGTGGCGGTGGTGGCGGGCGATCTCGGCCTCCATCGTGCCCTCGTCGGGCAGCTCGGTGTGACCCGCCAGCACCGAGGCGACCCAACGCGCCTGGACCTCCACCAGGGGAATCGTCGGCCCGATCGGCTGCACCAGGCCGACGAAAAACAGCCCCGGCAGATGCGGCGGCAGCATGCGGCGGTAAAGCGCCACCTTCGCGTCTTTCACCTCGAACAGCTCGGGCGCGATGAACGGGAAGCTCGTGCGGTAGCCGGTGGCGTAGATGATCGCGTCGATGGGCGCGGTGCTGCCGTCGTCAAACGCCACCTGCGTGCCCTGCAGCTCGCGCACGTTGGGCTTGATGCGGATCCAGCCGTGGCCCACATAGGGCAGCAGCTCCTGGCTGAGCGTGGCGTGTTCCTGCCAGATGGCGTGCTTCGGGCGCGGCACGCCGTAACGTGCCTGGTTGCCCACCGCCAGGTACGCCAGCCGCTGCACCAGCGAACGCGCCAGCCGCGTCGGCAGGTGCCACTTGCGCATGAAAAACGACGACCAGCGGTCGATGGGCACGCCCATGATGTATTTGGGCATCACCCAGGCGCTGCGCCGGGTCGACAGGAGCGTGCTCTTGGCCGACTTGCAGACGTCGACCGCGATGTCGACCGCCGAGTTGCCGATGCCCACCACCAGCACGTGCTTGTCCTTGAAGGGATCGGCGGTGCGGTAGTGGTGCGAGTGCATCGACAGGCCGTCGAAGTGTCCGGCGAATTCGGGCAAGCGCGGGTCCCACAGGTGGCCGTTGGCGACGAGCACGGCTCGGTAGCGTTTCACCTCACCCGTGTTCAGGCGCACGTTCCACGTTCCGTCGCCCGCCGGGCTCACGTCGTCCACCCGGGTGTTGAAGCGGATGTGCGGCAACACGCCGGCGCGTTCGGAATAGGCCTCGAGGTAGTCCATCACCTCGTAGTGCGAGAGGAAGTCGGGGTAGGTGTCGGGAATCGGGAAGTCGGAGTAGCCGAGGTTGTTGCGGCTGGTGTCGATGTGCAGGCTGCGGTAGGCCGACGACAGGCCGTTGTCGTTCTCGTAGCGCCACATGCCGCCGATCTGCGAGCCGATCTCGAAACACTCGAAGTCGACGCCCTGCTCCTTCAGCGCCTTGGCCAGCGCGACGCCGGAGGAGCCGGCGCCGACGATGCACACCGGCAGCCGGGGCTCAGTCATCGGTGCGGCTCTCCAGGTAGGCGGCAACGATGTCGTCGACGTGGCGGTCGGCCTGCAACCCGAGGCTCAGCGCCCGCTCGGAGGTGAAGGCGCGCGGCCAGCCGTCGACGATGCTTTGCATCTGCGCATCGGGTTGCCACACGACGCGCCCTGCGGCGCCACGCCGCTGCACTGCGGCGGCGATCTCGGCCGGGGTGACGGTGAGCGATGGCAGATTCATCACCCGCGTCGGCCCGAAGCGGCTGGCCGGCAGCGCGTGCAGCGCGAGAAAGCTGTCCACCACACACTGCACCGAGGCCACCGGAAAGCGCGTGTCGGC
>NZ_JADMJX010000097.1 GCF_018780185.1 Rhizobacter sp. | reverse complement strand
TCTTGTTGCTGGTGCTGGTGCCGTTGGTGACGAAGAAGCAGTGGTCGGCGTTGAAGATGCGCGCCGCGTTGCGCTCGCTGGCGGCGATCGGGCCGGTGTGGTCGAGCAGCTGGCCGAGTTCGTCGACGCTGTTGCACACGTCGGCGCGCAGCATGTTTTCACCGAAGAACTGGTGGAACATGCGGCCGACAGGGCTCTTCAGGAAGGCCACGCCGCCCGAGTGCCCCGGGCAATGCCAGGAGTACGAACCGTCTTGCGCGTAGTCGACCAGCGCACGGAAGAACGGCGGCGCCAGGCCGTCGAGGTAGCTCTTGGCCTCGCGGATGATGTGGCGCGCCACGAACTCGGGCGTGTCCTCGAACATGTGGATGAAGCCGTGCAGCTCGCGCAACACGTCGTTCGGCAGGTGCTGCGAGGTGCGCGTCTCGCCGTAGAGGTAGATCGGGATCTCGGCATTCTTGAAGCGGATTTCCTGGATGAACTTGCGCAGGTTGAGCACCGCGGGGTCGAGGTCGGGGCCCTCGGTGAACTCGTTGTCGTCAATCGACAGGATGAACGCGCTGGCGCGGCTTTGTTGCTGCGCAAACTGCGACAGGTCGCCGTAGCTGGTGGCGCCCAGCACCTCGAAGCCCTCTTTTTCGATGGCCTCGGCCAGGGCACGGATTCCCAGCCCCGAGGTGTTCTCGGAACGGTAGTCCTCGTCGATGATCACGATGGGAAAACGAAAGCGCAGCATGGCAACCCCGGAGCGTCAAACTTGAAAGAGGGCGAAGTGTAGAGCCGTTCGATGACCGACATACACTGCCCGCTCACACCAAAAACATGGGGACGAGATGGACTTCTCGCAAGCGACTTTCTGGTGGGTGCTGGCCGGGCTGGCCGTCGCGGCCGAGCTGGCCACCGGCACCTTCTATCTGCTGATGCTGGCGCTGGGCATGGCGTGTGCTGCCGTGGCGGCCCACCTGGGGCTGTCGGTCACGCTGCAGATCGTCGTCGCCGCACTTGCCGGTGGCGGCGCCACGGCCTTGTGGCACTGGAAGCGCATGAAGAACCCGCGCTCGGCGCCATCGGCAGAAAACCGCGACGTCAACCTCGACATCGGCGAGCGGGTGAACGTCGAGGCCTGGGCCACCGACCGCACCGCCCGCGTGTCCTATCGCGGCTCCATCTGGACGGCGCGGCTGCAACCCGGTGCCACCCCGCAGGCTGGTGAACACGTGGTCAAGGCCGTCGAAGGCAACTGGCTCGTCCTGGCCCCTCTTTCTTCCTCTCACTGAAGGCTCGCTCCATGGAAATCGCACTCGTTCTGGCGGTCATTGCCGCCATCTTCATCTTTCAGACCTTCAAGATCGTGCCCCAGCAAAACGCCTGGGTGGTCGAGCGACTGGGCAAGTACGACCGCACGCTCACGCCGGGCCTCAAGTTCGTGGTGCCCTTCATCGAGCGGGTGGCCTACAAGCACTCGCTGAAAGAAGTGCCGCTCGACGTGCCGAGCCAGGTCTGCATCACGCGCGACAACACGCAGTTGCAGGTCGACGGCATCATCTACTTCCAGATCACCGACCCGATGCGCGCGAGCTACGGCTCTTCCAACTACATCTTCGCCATCACCCAGCTGGCGCAGACGCTGCTGCGCTCGGTGATCGGCAAGATGGAGCTCGACAAGACCTTCGAAGAGCGCGACACCATCAACGCGTCGGTGGTCAACGCGCTTGACGAGGCGGCGGCCAACTGGGGCGTGAAGGTGCTGCGCTACGAGATCAAGGACCTGACGCCACCGGCAGAGATCTTGCGCTCGATGCAGGCGCAGATCACCGCCGAACGCGAGAAGCGTGCACTGATCGCGGCCTCTGAAGGCCGCAAGCAGGAGCAGATCAACATCGCGACAGGCGAGCGCGAGGCGTTCATCGCGCGTTCCGAAGGCCAGCGCCAGGCCGAGATCAACAACGCCCAGGGCGAAGCAGCGGCCATCGTGGCGGTGGCCGACGCCACGGCCGAGGCCATCCGCAAGGTGGCCGAAGCGATCCGCTCCCCCGGTGGTGAGCAGGCGGTGCAGCTGAAGGTGGCCGAAAAGGCCGTCGAGGCCTATGCGCAGCTCGCCCAGAAGAACAACACCATGATCGTGCCCGGCAACATGAGCGAGGTCGCCTCGCTGATCGCCACCTCGATGGCGCTGATCAAGAACAAGCCAGCCGGCACGCCGTGAGCGTGGGCTAGAATCGCGCCCTTCACGGAGAGGTGGATGAGCGGTTTAAGTCGCACGCCTGGAAAGCGTGTGGGGGCTAATAACCCCCCGCGGGTTCGAATCCCGCCCTCTCCGCCAAT
>NZ_JADMJX010000394.1 GCF_018780185.1 Rhizobacter sp. | reverse complement strand
GCCTGTGGCCGCTGCGTTCAGACAGGCGGCGCGAAGTCAGAAGACGAAGCACGCTAGCGCGTGCAGCCCCAAAGCCCTGCGCTGCTCGACGGCTCGCCAAGGGGCCCAAGAGAAGGCTCGCCAACGGCCTCGTGTCACGCCTCGCTTCGCATCGGCGCGAAGCGCGAACTGGCCTCGCGCAGCGAGGCCGGCTGGTGTTGTCTCCCCCTTCGGACGAGCCGAGCAGCGCAAGGCAGCCCTCGCAACGCGAGGGCCGAGGAGGCTGGGGTCGCTTCTTTGCCTCCTTTCTTGTCGATACAAGAAAGGAGGTCGCCTGCCGGGGCGAACACCCGGCGCCGACGAACAAGCCAGGTAGAAGCCACTACGCGAAGCGGCACAAGGCTTCGATCCGCGAAGAGGACGAAGGGCGGGAATGACGCAGTGGTGGCTCAGGGCGCAGAGCCGTAACCCCCGCCCCCCGGCGTAGACACCACAAACACATCCCCCACGGCCATCTCGGTCGACCCGATGTGCGGGAGCGCCTCTACCCGCCCATCCGCCCGCTCGACCCAGTTGCGCCCTACCTCACCCGCCTGCCCACCCGCCATGCCGAAGGCGCCATGCTCACGCCCGTTGCTGAGGATGGATGCCGTCATCGGCTCCAGGAAGCGCACCCGACGCAGGCCGCCGTTGCCACCGCTCCATCGGCCTGCACCACCCGAGCCGGCACGGATCTCATAGCTGTCCAGCCGCACCGGGAAACGGAACTCCAGCACCTCCGGATCGGTGAGCCGCGAGTTGGTCATGTGGGTCTGCACCACGCTCGTGCCATCGAACCCATCGCCCGCCCCTGAGCCCCCCGAGATCGTCTCGTAGTACTGGTAGGTGTCGTTGCCGAAGGTGAAGTTGTTCATCGTGCACTGGCTGGCCGCCATCACACCGAGCGCGCCGTAAAGGGCGTTCGTGACGCATGTGGAGGTTTCCACGTTGCCCGCCACCACCGAGGCCGGCGGGCGCGGGTTGAGCATGCAGCCCTCGGGCACGATCACGCGGATGGGCTTGAGGCAACCGGCGTTGAGCGGGATGTCGTCGTCGACCAGCGTGCGAAACACATACAACACCGCCGCCATCGTGATCGACTTGGGCGCGTTGAAGTTGTTGTCGAGTTGCGCGCTGGTGCCGGTGAAGTCGACGGTGGCGCTGCGCGAGGCGGCATCCACGCTCACCTTGACGCGGATCACCGCGCCGTTGTCGAGCGGCAGCTCGAAGGCACCATCGTGCAGCGCGGTGATGATGCGCCGCACCGACTCTTCGGCGTTGTTCTGCACGTGGCCCATGTAGGCGGCCACCGTCTGGCGGCCGTACTGCGCGACCATGGCCTTCAGCTCCTGCACACCCTTTTCATTGGCGGCGATCTGCGCGCGCAGGTCGGCCAGGTTCTGCTGCGGGTTGCGTGAGGGGTAGGCGCCCGAGCCAAGCAACGCGAGCAGCTCGGCCTCGCGCAGGTGCCCTTCTTCGACCAGCTTGAAGTTGTCGATCAGCACCCCTTCTTCTTCGATGCGCTTGGAAAACGGCGGCATCGAGCCCGGCGTGGTGCCACCGATGTCGGCATGGTGACCGCGCGAGGCGACGTAGAACGACGGGGTGGTGTCGCCGGCGTCGAGGTAGACGGGGGTCACGACCGTGATGTCGGGCAGGTGGGTGCCGCCGTTGTACGGGTTGTTGAGCACGTACACGTCGCCCGCGCGCATCTGCGGGTTGTTGTCGATCACCGTGCGGATCGACTCGCTCATCGAGCCCAGGTGCACCGGCATGTGCGGTGCGTTGGCGATCAGGCTGCCGCTCGCGTCGAACAGCGCGCATGAGAAGTCGAGCCGCTCCTTGATGTTGACCGAGTAGGCGGTGTTCTGCAGCCGCAGGCCCATCTGTTCGGCGATGTTCATGAAGAGGTTGTTGAACACCTCCAGCATCACCGGGTCGACGTTGGTGCCGACCGCGCTGGCGCTGACGCGCGGCGTCACGCGCTGCAGCTCGATGCAGTCATGAGCGGTGAGCCGCGCCTGCCAGCCGGGCTCGACCACCGTGGTGGCGTTCTTCTCGGCCAGGATGGCCGGGCCGTCGATCACCGCGCCGGCTTGCAGCGACTCGCGCACGTACAGGCCGGCGGCACGCCAGCCGGCCGCCTGGGCGTCGGCCTGGCAATACATCTGCGCGGGGGCGTTGGGGCTGGGGCGGTGTTCGGCCGCGTCGGCAAGCAAGGTCGGCGGCAGGCCACGCTCACCCTGGCCGATGGCTTCGATCGAGACGGCTTCGATGACCAGCGCGCGGTCCGGCATCAGGAAGGCAAAACGCTGCTGGTAGGCCCGCTCGAATTCGGCGCGCACGCTGGCGATGATCTGCTCGGTGTCGTGCTCAGTGTGCAGCGCGCAGCCGAGCGCCGTGTCGGTGCCCTGGTAGCGCAGCTGCAACTGCGCCACGGTGCGGATCTGCGCCGCGCCCAGGCCCTGCTGCAGCAGCTCGCCGCGCGCCTGTTCTGCCAGCTCGGCGGCGCTTCGCAGTGCGGCTTGCACACCGCTCTCGGTCAAAGGCTGTTCGACCGAACGTTCACGCATCGCGATCTGGTCGGCCAGGCCCATGCCGTAGGCCGACAGCACGCCGGCCAGCGGGTGGGCGAACACGCGCGTCATGCCCAGCGCGTCGGCCACCAGGCAGGCGTGCTGGCCGCCGGCGCCGCCAAAACACTGCAGCGTGTACGAGGTCACGTCATAACCGCGCGCCACCGAGATGCGCTTGATGGCGTTGGCCATGTTGGCCACCGCAATCTGCAGCGCGCCGCTGGCCACCTCTTCGGCGCTGATGGGGCGGCCACTCGCCGCGCTCATCTCTTGCGCCATCTGGGTGAAACGTTGCACGACGACTTCGCGGTCGAGCGACTCGTTGGCCTGCGGGCCGAACACCTTGGGAAAGTGCGCGGGCTGGATCTTGCCCAGCATCACGTTGGCGTCGGTCGTGGCGAGCGGCCCGCCGCGCCGGTAGCTGGCCGGGCCGGGGTTGGCGCCGGCCGACTCGGGCCCCACCCGCAGGCGCGAGCCGTCGAAGCTGATGATCGAGCCGCCACCGGCCGCGACCGTGTGGATGCTCATCATCGGCGCGCGCATGCGCACGCCGGCGACCTGGGTTTCGAACGCACGCTCGAACTCGCCGGCGTAGTGGCTCACGTCGGTCGAGGTGCCACCCATGTCGAAGCCGATCACCTTGCCGTGCCCGCTGTCGAGCGCGGTGCGCACCATGCCGACGATGCCGCCGGCCGGGCCGGAGAGGATGGCGTCCTTGCCCTGGAAACGTTGTGCTTCGGTCAGGCCGCCCGAGCTCTGCATGAAGTAGAGCTGCACGCCGGGCATCTGCTGCGCCACCTGGTCGACATAACGCCGCAGGATCGGCGACAGGTACGCATCAACCACGGTGGTGTCGCCCCGCGGGATCAGCTTCATCAGCGGGCTCACCTTGTGCGACACCGAGATCTGCGTGAAGCCGATCTCGCGTGCCAGCGCTTCGGCGGCCAGCTCGTGCGCGGTGTAGCGGTAGCCATGCATGAAGACGATCGCGCAGGCACGCAGGCCGCTGTCATGGGCTGCCTGCAGTTGCGGGCGCAGCGCGTCAAGGTCCAGCGCCTTGACCAGCTCGCCGTTGGCACCGACCCGCTCGCTCGCCTCGATCACCCGCTCGTACAGCAGCTCGGGCAACACGATGTGGCGCTCGAACAGGCGCGGCCGTGCCTGGTTGGCAATGCGCAGGGCGTCGCGAAAACCTTGGGTGATGACGAGCAGCGTGCGGTCGCCCTTGCGCTCGAGCAGCGCGTTGGTGGCCACCGTGGTGCCCATCTTCACGCACTCCACCCGCTCGGGCGTCACCAGTTCGTCGGGCTTCAGGCCCAAGAGGCGGCGAATGCCCTCGACCGCGGCGTCGCGGTACTGCTCGGGGTTTTCGGACAGCATCTTCAGCGTGTGCAGCGCGCCGTCGGGGGCACGGCCGACCAGGTCGGTGAAGGTGCCGCCGCGGTCGATCCAGAACTGCCAGCGTGGGCCGTGGGGGTTGGTCGTCATGTTCAAGTCTTTCAACAAGCCCTACATCAGGCTGGGCAGCCACAGCACGATGCCGGGGAAAAGATAGATCAACAGCACCGCCAGGATCAGCAGGCCGAAGAAGGGCAGTGCGGTCTTCGCGAGGTAGGGCAGCTCGCGCTTGGTCAGCCCCTGCAAGACAAACAGGTTGAAGCCCACGGGCGGTGTGATCTGCGCCATCTCGACCACCAGCACCACGAAGATGCCGAACCAGATCAGGTCGTAACCGGCGGCCTGCACCGTGGGCAGCAACACCGCCATGGTCAGCACCACCATCGAGATGCCGTCGAGAAAGCAGCCGAGGATGATGAAGAAGCCCATCAGCAGCATCAGCAGCATGAAGGGCGAGAGCTGAAGCTGGCCGATGAAGGCCGCCACTTCACGCGGCAAGCCGATGAAGCCCATCGCCAGCGTGAGAAAGGCGGCGCCCGCGAGGATCAGGCCGATCATGCAGTAGACGCGGCAGGCGGCGAACAGGCCGTCCTTGAAGGTTTTCCAGGTGAGTGAACGTTCGATCGCGCTCAAGACGAGAGAGCCCGCCACGCCGAGCGCCGCCGACTCGGTGGCGGTGGCGATGCCGGTGTAGATGCAGCCGATCACCAGCGCGATGAGCGACACGATCGGGATCAGGTGCCGCCCGGCGGCGAGCTTCTGGCCGAAGCTCGTGCCGGCCTCTGCCGCGGGGATCTGGCCGGGGTTTCGCAAGGCCCAGAACATCAGGTAGCCGGAGAAGATGGCCATCAACATCAGCCCCGGCACCACGCCGGCAACGAAGAGCTTGGCGATCGACACATCGGTGGCCACCGCGTAGACGATCATGATGATCGACGGCGGGATCAAGAGACCGAAGGTGCCTGCACCGGCCAGCGAGCCGATCGAGATGTCATCGGGGTAGCCGCGCTTCTTCAGCTCGGGCAGGGTGATCTTGCCGATGGTGGCGCAGGTGGCGGCGCTCGAACCCGACACCGCCGCGAAGATGCCGCAGCCGATCACGTTGGTGTGCAGCAAACGACCCGGGATCTTGTTGAGCCAGGGCGCGAGGCCCTTGAACAGGTCGGAGGTGAGGCGCGAGCGGAACAGGATCTCGCCCATCCACAAGAAGAGCGGCAGCGCGGTCAACGTCCAGTTGGAGGTGGAGCCCCAGATGGTGAACACCATCGCATCGCCCACCGGGCGCGAGGTGAACATCTGCATGGCAAACATGGCCACGCCGAGCAATGTGAGGCCGATCCAGAAGCCCGAAGCCAGGATGGCGATGAGCAGTGCGATCAGCAAGGCGACGGTGAGAATGTCCATGGGGCCTTACTCGATGTGCGCGGCTTCGGGGCCTGCGTCGTCGTAGAACGTCTTGCCGACGATGCGCGAGACCGCGGCGTCGATGAAGGCCACCGCGAGCCCGACGCAGCCGAGCGCCATCGCCAGCTGCGGCACCCACAACGGCGAGGCGTCCGAGCCCTGCGAGATGTCGTTGGTGGTGTGTGAGAGCCACACCAGCCGGCAGGCGTACCAGGCCAGCGCTGATGTGAGCGCCACACCGGCCAGCAGGCACCAGGCTTCCAGCACACCCTGCAGGCGCTTGGGCGCGCGCTGCAGCAGCAAGGTCACGCGGATGTGTTCGCCGCGCTTGAGCGTGCCGGGCAGGGCCAGGAACAGTGTGGCGGCGATGGCGTAGCCGGCGTAGGAGTCGAGCCCCCGCAGGCCGAACGCAAACTGGCGGTCGGCAATGCCCAGGATCACGACCACGAAGGCCGACACCATGGACAGCGCCGCGAGCGCCATCAAGCCGTCGTAGAAGTGATCCAGGGTTTTGCGCACGGTCACGTCACTTGCGGTAGGCGTCGACGATGGCCTTGCCTTCGTCACCGGCCTTGGCCAACCACTCGGCGGTCATGCGGTCCCCTAGCGCCTTGAGCTCGGCCTTCAACTTGGCGTTGCTGCGGTCGACGGTCATGCCTTTGGCGGCGAGTTCCTTCAGGTACTCGTTGTCTTTCTGTTCGCTGGTCTTCCAGCCGCGGCTGCTGGCGTCGGCCGCGGCCTTGACCACGATCGCCTGCGTGGCCTTGTCGAGCGATTCGAAGGCCTTGGTGTTGACCACCAGCGCGTTGCGCGGCAACCAGGCGTTGACGTCGTAGAAGTACTTCACCTGCTCGTAGAGCTTGCTGTCGACGCCGCTCGCGCTCGAGGTGAGGAAGTTGTCGACCCCGCCGGTGGCCAGCGCCTGTGGCAGCTCGGCCAGCTGGATGGTCACCGGCTGCGCGCCGGCGAGCTCGGCGATGCGGGTGGTGGCCGGGTTGTAGGCGCGCATCTTGGTGCCCTTCAGGTCGGCCAGCGTGGCGACCGGCTTCTTCGAATACAGCGACTGGCCGGGCCAGGGCACGGCGTAGAGCAGCTTCATGCCTTGCGAGGCGAGCAGCTTCTCGAGATAGGGGTTGGAGATGTCGTTGAGCTTCTTCGACTCGGCGTAGGTGGTGGCGAGAAAGGGCACAGCGTCGATGCCGAACAGCGCGTTTTCATTCGCCGCGCCGGAGAGGATGAACTCGCCGATCTGCGTCTGCCCGGTCTGCACGGCGCGCTTGATCTCGTTGGCCTTGAACAGCGAGGCATTGGGGTGCACCGTGATCTTGAGCTTGCCGGCGGTGGCCTTGTCGACCTCGTCGGCGAAGCTTTGCAGGTTCTGCACGTGGAAGGTGTTGCCGCCGTAGCCGGAGGGCAGATCCCACTTGGTCTGGGCATGCACGCTGCCCATGCAGGCGGCGGCGGTGATCGCAAGGGCTAGAACTTTCATTCGGTCTCTCCTGGGGTGTTGTGGGTGGGTGTCGGACAGGAACTCAGAAACTCGCCAGCTTGCGGTTGAGCAAGTCGGTGATCAACATCGCGCCGGGCGCGTGGGTGATGGCCAGCGGCGGTTTGGCCTGCGCGAGTGCGGCTTGTGGCGTGACACCGCAGGCCCAGAAGACTGGCAACTCGTCGGCCATCACCTCCACCGCGTCGCCGTAGTCGGGGCGTGACAGGTCCGAGATGCCGATGAGCGACGGGTCGCCCAGGTGCACCGGTGCGCCGTGCACGGCCGGCAGGCGCGAGGTGATCTGCACCGCGCGGATGGCCGCTTGCGCACGCAGCGGGCGCATCGACACCACCATCGGCCCGTGGAATGGCCCGGCCGGCTCGGTCGCGATGTTCGTGCGGTACATGGCCACGTTGCGGCCCTGTTCGATGTGGCGCAGCGAGATGTCGTCCGCCATCAGCGCTTCTTCAAACGAGAACGAGCAGCCGATCACGAAGGTGACGAAGTCGTCTTGCCACAGGCTCTCGATCTGCGTGGGCTCGTCGACCACCTCGCCGTGGCGCCACACGCGGTAGCGCGGCAGGTCGGTGCGCATGTCGATGCCGTGGCCGAGTGTGGGCAGGGTCGGGTCACCGGGTTCCGAGACGGCCAGCAACGGGCAGGGCTTGGGGTTGCGCTGGCAAAAGCGCAGAAAGTCGCTGGCCAGATCGGCCGGCAAGATCACGACGTTGCCTTGCACATTGCCCATCGCCAGGCCCGAGGTGTGCTGCGTGAGCCGGCCCGAGCGGGCGGCCAGTCGGGCGACGCTGCCGTCGGCGGCGGCCTTCAGCTCGGCGGGTGTCATCGATGTGGCTTGCGGCTTCACCTGGGGACTCCTTCATCGTGTCGATGGGGGGCGATTGTTGCGATCGGGGTGCGTGTCACCAAACGAGATTTTTCTTTCTGTCATCATCGAATTTTTCGATGCACTGAAATCTGGCGATCGGGCTGGCGGGCGTGCAAGCGTTGATCGGCGCCGCCTGGCGCGTGAGCCCTCAATCACCGCGCACCACGGTTGCCCGCGGCGCGCACACATTCAGGGTACGCCTGCCTTCAAACATTCGGGTATTCACCATGAACCTGCGTTTTGTCGAAGCCTTTTACTGGGTCGCCTCGCTCAAGAGCGTGTCGCGCGCGGCCGAGAAGTTGTGCATCACCCAGTCGGCCATGTCCAGCCGCGTGGCCGCACTGGAAGAAGAGCTCGGCGTGATGCTGCTCGACCGCAAGGACAAGCAGTTCCGCCTCACCACCGCCGGCGCGCGCTTCATGGCCTACGCCGAGCGCTTGCTGGCCACGCAGCGCGAGCTGATGCTGGAGATGGGCGCGAGCGGGCCCGAAACGCCGCCGATGTCATTGCGCATCGGCGCCATCGAGTCGGTGCTGCACTCCTGGCTCCTGCCCTGGATCGGCGAGCTGCGTATCGAGCACCCCGAGCTGGAGCTGGAGCTGTCGGTCGAAACCACGCCGGTGCTGACCGAGCTGATGCGCCGCGGCACGCTCGACCTGGTGTTCGCTGCGTTGCCGGCCTCGCACGAGAGCGTGCGCACGCGCTCCTTGCCCACCATGGAGATGGCCTTCGTGGGCAACGCGCAGATCCACAAGCGCCGCCGCTACACGCTGGCGCAGCTGGCCGAGTTCGACCTGCTCACCTTCCAGCGCGGCTCGCAGCCGCATGTGGCGCTGATGGACCTTTTGCGCCAGACGGGGGTGCTGCCCAAACGCGTCCACGCGATCTCGTCGATCTCGGCGATGACGCAGCTGGTGGTCAATGGGTTCGGCATTGCCACGCTGCCGCGCATCGCGGTGCAACGCCTGCTGCAGTACAGCGAGCTGGCGCTGTTGCGCTGCGACCAGGCGCTGGAGCCGCTACCGGTGTTTGCGAGCTACCGGGCCGACCCGCTGTCGAGCACGGCCGAGACGGTGCTCAATTCGGTGTTTGCTTTTCTCGACCGCGAGGTCAAGGATCGGGCCGGCCGAACCGCGCGGACTCAGGCCTCGGTCAACAAGCGGTCGATCAATCGATTGAGCGCCGCAAAGTCGGGCTCGCCGACGTAGCGCTTGACGATCTCGCCGTGTTTGTTGATCAACACCGTGGTCGGCGTGAGCTTCACGTCGCCAAAGCTGCGCGCCACCGAGCCGGTGTTGTCGATCACCACGGTGAAGGGCAGGCGGCGTGATTCGGTGAAGTTGACCACCGAGGCGGGCGGGTCGTAGCTCATCGCCACCGCCAGGGTCTCGAACCCGCGGGCGCTGAACTTGTGGTGCGTGGCGACCAGTTGCGGCATCTCCTTGACGCAGATGGTGCACGTGGTGGCCCAGAAGTTCACCAGCACCACCTTGCCGCGCAGCTGGCTGACATGGGCGGGCGTGCCGTCCATGCGTGTGAAGGTGGCGTCGGGTGCGAGTTCGACGCGATCCAGGTCCATGAAGTACGAGAGCGCGGCAGTGGCTCCGATTGCCAAAACAACCAGGCCGACGGCAAGATGGCGGGTCAACTTCATCAGGATGTACTCATGCAGCGCAGAAAGATTATGTCAGTGGCCCTCGCGGGCCTCGGCTGGGGAGGCTGGGGGCATGCTTCGGCGGCTGGCTTGAGCGAGACCGATGCCGCCTCGGGCATCCGCGTCGCCCTGGAGCGCGGCGCCACGGCGGCGGTGGGTCTTCTGGGCCGGACCGATGGATTCCTCGGCAACCCGAAGGTTCGCATTCCCTTGCCCTCTTTCCTGAACGACGCGGCCAGGCTGCTCCGGGCCACCGGTCAGCAAAAGCGCATCGACGCACTCGAAACCGCGATGAACCGCGCCGCCGAAGCGGCCGTGCCCGAGGCGAAGGCGCTGCTGGTGAACGCGGTCAAGCGCATGAGCGTCGAAGACGCCAAGCAGGTGATCACCGGCGGCGACGACTCGGTGACGAAGTTTTTTGCCGACAAGACGCGCGAGCCGCTGGGCGTGAAGTTTCTGCCCATCGTGACCAAGGCGACCGAGAGGGTGTCACTGGTCGACAAGTACAACTCGGTGGCCCGCCGGGCGTCCAAGCTCGGTTTGATCAAGCAGCAAGACGCGAGCATCCAGGCCTATGTGACCGAGAAGGCGCTCGACGGGCTGTATCTGATGATCGGCGAAGAGGAGAAGAAGATCCGCGCCAACCCGGTGGCCACGGGCAGCGCGATCCTCAGAAAGGTGTTCGGCAGCCTGAAATAGCGCGACGGCTCAGACCGTCTTCGCGAGCTCGAACATCAGGGCCGAGGGCAGCGACGTCAGGATCGCGTCGCGCCCGACGCGGGCCATGCTCAGGCCCCCGAAGCCCGAGATCTCGAAGGTGTTGCCCTCTTCGATGATCTCGATGAACACCACCTCGGCGCCATCGGCCTCGACCTCGCCGCGCAGCTCGTTGAAACGGTCGCCGCGCAGCACCGACTCGATGATGATCGCGTGCGGCAGCCCGCCGCGGCAGAACTCGCGGGCCTCGTCGACCGAATTCACGAAGTCGACGATCAGCCCCATGTTGCGGATGGCGTCGCGCACCTGCACGCGCACGTCGCGCCGCGAGGCCACCACCAGCACCTGGCTGCCCGCCAGCGGTTTGGCGTGCAGCGAGTTCGAGAAGCCCTGGTCCAGCTCGATGGCGCTCACACCTTCGAACTGGTCGCTCACGGTGCGCGGGAATTCGAGGGTCAGGTGCACCTCGGCGCCTTCGACCTTGCGCTCGATCGTGAGGCCCATGGTCCAGGCCGTTTGTTGCACCAGGCGCCAGGTCATGGAGTCGAGCACGGCTTGCAAAGCGGGCTCGTCGGCGGCATCGGTGTGCTGGTCGACCGGGCGGTAGGCAAACTTGGTGGCCAGGCGCGCGTGGGTGGGCCAGGTCTTCACGTCGATGCGGAACTCGATGCCTGATCGGGCGTGTTCCATGCTCCAGCTGAGCAAGGTGTTGAGCAGGCTGAACAGCAGTGACGCGTCCACCACCACCTCGACCGGGCGCAGCACCTGCTTGATGTGGATGCCGCGTGCCTGGGTCTCGCGGTGGCGCTGGGTGAGCACGTCTTTCAGGGTTTCGGTGAGCGGTAGGCGCTCGTGGGTCTGGCGCAGCCGGCCCGACGCCAGGCGGGCGATCTGCTGGCCCGACATGCTGATCTGGCGGGCGCGCTGGATCTCTTCGCCCAAGGCGCGCAGGCTGCCGCGGTCGATGCGGCCGGTGGTGGCCAGGGTCTGAACGCGGTCCAGAGCCGCGGTCAACGGGCCGGCGATCTCGGCGCTCATTTCGCTGACGACGTCGCGCCAGTGATCGGGCTCGACCGGCGCTTCTTGTTCGGTGGCGGGAGCCACCGCTGCGGGGGCGCGGTTCATCAAGTCGGTCACGGTCATGTCCATGGGGGCCTCAGGCAAACAGATTTCGACACAAAGGTGCCAAAAGTTGTCGCAAGTGTCCCTTGACTTGGCCGCGCTGTGACATCGGCGGCCCGACTTTCCCCCGGAGTTGGGGGGCCGTTTCCACGGGGGTGGTGAGCTAAATGGCCCCTGTTTTGCGTAGGGCGGCCAGCTCGGCGGCGGTCCAGCCCAGCTCGCGCAGCACCTCGTCGGTGTGTTCGCCCAGCAGCGGCGGCGGGCGGCGGTACTGCACCGGTGTCGCCGACAGTTTCATCGGGCTGGCGACCAGCTGCAACGCGTCGGTCAGCGGGTGGGGCATGGGCACCGTCATGCCGCGCGCCTGCACATGGGGGTCGGCAAACACCTCGGCCAGGTTGTTGATGGCGCCGCAGGGCACCTTGGCGGCCTCCAAGGCGGGCAGCCAGTCGTACTTCTTGCGGCTCTTCAATATGTCGGCCAGCAGCGGCACCAGGGTCGCGCGGTGGCGCACGCGGTCGGCGTTCTTGATGAAGCGCGGGTCTTGCGCCAGGTCGGGCCGGCCGGCCACGTCGCAGAACTTGGCGAACTGGCTGTCGTTGCCTACGGCCAGGATCAGGTGGCCGTCGGAGGTCTCGAACACCTGGTAGGGCACGATGTTCTGGTGCGCATTGCCGATGCGCCCCGGTGCCACGCCCGTGGCGAGGTAGTTGGCGCCCAGGTTGGCGAGCATCGCGACCTGGGTGTCGAGCAGGGCCATGTCGACCACCTGGCCGGCGCCGGTGGCGTCGCGGTGGCGCAGCGCGGCCAGGATGGCCACGGTGGCGTACATGCCGGTGAACAGGTCGGCCACTGCCACGCCCACCTTTTGCGGGCCGCCGCCGGGCAGGTCGTCGCGCTCGCCGGTCACGCTCATCAGGCCACCCATGCCCTGGATGGCGTAGTCGTAGCCGGCGCGTTCGCGGTAGGGGCCGGTCTGGCCGAAGCCGGTGACCGAGCAATAGACCAGGCGCGGGTAAAGCGTGCGCAGCGAATCGGCGTCGAGCCCGTAGCGGGCCATGTCGCCGACCTTGAAGTTTTCGATGAACACGTCGCACTGGCTGGCCAGGCGGCGGATCAGGGCCTGGCCTTCGGGCAGGGCGATGTCGACGGTGATGGAGCGTTTGTTGCGGTTGGTGCCCAGGTAATAGGCAGCCTCGGCGGTGTCATGGCCGTCGCGGTCCTTGAGGAAGGGCGGGCCCCAGCCGCGGGTGTCGTCACCACCGACGCCGTTTTTCATCGGCCTCTCTATCTTGATGACATCGGCGCCCAGGTCGGCCAGGGTCTGGGTGCACCACGGCCCAGCCAGCACGCGTGACAGATCAAGAATGCGCACGCCGGCGAGCGGCTGCGGGGTCGAGGGAGTGGGGTGTGCGCTCATCCAAAGATTGTCATGCAGCCCACCCGATAATGCCCCGATGCCCTGGAACCCCACCCGTGGCGGCCGCGTGGCCGCGTTGATGCTGCTTGCATTCCTGTGCTCGTGCTCACCCACACTCGATTGGCGCGAGGTGCGACCCGAAGGCAGCGGGGTGGTCGCGATGTTCCCGTGCAAGCCATCGGCCGACGCCCGCATGGTCACACTCGACGGTGCACGCGTGCGCATGGTGCTGGCCGCCTGCCGCGCGGGTGACGCCACCTGGGCACTGGCCTTTGCCGACGTGGCCGACCCGGCGCGCGTGACGGCCTCGCTCGCATCGCTGCGCAGTGCCTCGGTGGCCAACCTGGGGGCGTCGGCGGTGTCGCTGGGCCCGATGAATGTCCCTGGCATGACCCCGAACCCGCAAGCCGAGCGGGTGCGCGTGCAGGGCAAGTTGCCCGACGGGGCGGTGGTGACTTTGGAAAGCGGGTTCTTTGTGCGCGGCACCTGGGTCTTCCAGGCCACGGTGATGGGTGTGCAACCGAACCGCGAGGCCGTGGCCAGCTTCTTCGAGAGCCTGAAGCTGCCCTCATGACGCTGTTGCCCCGCACCGCGGTGCTGATGTTCCTGAGCTTCGCGTTTGCCTACTTTCCATCGGCCCTGGTGCGGGGCGTGGTCGCCACCCTGGCGCCGGCCTTCAGCGCCGAGCTGCGGCTGAATTCGGCCAACCTGGGCCTGCTGGCCGGCGCGTACTTCCTCGGTTTTGCGGCGATGCAGTTGCCCCTGGGCAGCGCGCTGGATCGTTTTGGCCCAAAACGGGTGCTGCTGGCCTTCCTGGCGCTTGCGGTGCTTGGGTGCGGCGCTTTTGCCGTCGCGCAGAGCTTTGCCGCGCTGGTTGTGGCGCGCATGCTGATCGGCATGGGCGTGGGGGCGTGTTTGATGGCGCCGATGACCAGTTTTCGCCGCAACTTCGGCCCCACGGCGCAGATGCGTGCCAACTCCTGGATGCTGATGACCGGGTCGTTGGGCCTGGTGGCGTCGACGCTGCCGGTGCAGTGGTTGTTGCCCACGCTGGGCTGGCGTGGTCTGTTCTGGGCGTTGGCAGCCCTGTTCGTGCTGGCGATGGTGCTGATTGCGCGGGTGGTGCCGGCTGACGGGCCGGTGGCGCTGGTGCCATCGGCCGAGCGGGGCGGTTATGGCCAGGTGTTTCGCCACCCGACGTTTTTGCGCTACCTGCCGATGGCCTTCTTCCAGTACGGCGGCATGGTGGCGCTGCAGTCGCTGTGGATCGGCCCCTGGCTCACCCGCGTGTGCGGCTGGTCGGCGCAGCAGACGGCCGGCGGCCTGTTCGCCATCAACCTGGCGATGCTGCTCGCCTTCATGGGGTGGGGCATGGCCGTGCCGCGCTTTTATGCCAGGGGCTGGACGGCCCATGGCCTGATTGCCTGGGGCATGCCGCTGAGCTTGCTGGCCTTGTTCCTTGGTGTGGGCCTGGGCCCTGACGCCACGGCCTGGGTTTGGGCGCTGTTCTGTGTGTCGAGTACCTTCGTGTCGCTGTCGCAACCGGCCATCGGCCAGGCGTTCCCGGCCTCGCTGGCCGGGCGCGCCTTGTCGGCCTACAACCTGCTCATCTTCGCCGGCGTGTTCGTGCTGCAGTGGGGCATTGGGGCGACGGT
Source organism: Rhizobacter sp. (assembly GCF_018780185.1). Classification (GTDB taxonomy): domain Bacteria; phylum Pseudomonadota; class Gammaproteobacteria; order Burkholderiales; family Burkholderiaceae_C; genus Rhizobacter. Next base: position 4,158 of record NZ_JADMJX010000394.1, on the reverse strand, counting down.
GGATGCCCTGGTGGCCCAGGGATGGAGCACCGTGTCAGCCTTCAGAGGGGCTTTTGCGTTGTTGGGTGTGTGCTGTGTGTTCTCTTATGTGTGGTTTTTGTGGCGAGATGAGCCCGACCCGACCCGAGGCGCCGCCGTCGAGGCGCGCTGAAACTCTCATAATTCCTGCATGCCCGGTCTGTTGATCATTGCCCACGCGCCTCTGGCGTCTTCACTGAAGGCGGTGGCGCAGCACACCTTCCCCGACTGCGGGCGTCGCCTGGAAGCACTCGATGTGCTGCCCGATGCCAGCATCGAAGAGATCGAGATCGCTGCCCGTGCCCTGCTGGCCCAGGTGAGCGACCCCGATGCCCTGATCTTCACCGACGTGTTCGGCGCCACGCCCTGCAACGTGGCACAACGCCTGGCCGACGGGGTCCATGTGAAGGTGATTGCCGGCGTCAACGTGCCCATGTTGTGGCGCTCGCTGTGTTACGCCGACGAGTCGCTCGATGCGGTGGTGGCGCGGGCCGTCGCCGGTGCCACGCAGGGTGTGATGCAGGTGGCTACCTCGCGCCCACAGAATCAGACCTTCAAACCCGGTGCCAATGATCAAAATAAGCATCAGCATCAGCAATAAGCTCGGGCTGCACGCTCGCGCCTCGGCCAAGCTCACCAAGCTGGCCGGCGGTTTCCAGAGCGAAGTGTTCATGACGCGCAACGCCCGGCGCGTCAACGCCAAGAGCATCATGGGCGTGATGATGTTGGCGGCTGGTGTGGGCAGTGAAGTCGAGATCGAAACCACCGGCCCCGACGAACAGGCCGCGATGGACGCCCTGGTGGCGCTGATCAACGACAAGTTCGGCGAAGGCGAATAAGCCTCAAGCGGTGGCGGCGCCCAGGAAGTGCTTGCGGTAGCGCGCGGGCAGGTCGTCAATGCGCATCAGCAGCGGCAGGTCGGCGGTGTTGAAGTCCGGGTCCCAGGCCGGGGCCCCCAGCACCTTGGCGCCGCAGCGCAGGTAGCCCTTGATCAGCGCCGGCGCTTCGACCTCCAGGTCGTGCTGCAGGTCATCCACCGGCAAGGGCAGGCGCGGCGTGACGCGCAGCTCGATCGGTGCCAGGTGCGTGTGGCGCAGTTGCTCCCACAGGCTGGCCGCGAAGTGCCCGCCGTCGCGCATGCTCACGCTGGCACAGCCGATCATGGTGTCCAGCTTGTTGCGCACCATGAACTCGGCCAGCGCGCCCCACAAGGCCATGATCGCGCCACCCGAGCGCCACGCTGGGTGCACACAAGAGCGGCCCAGCTCGACCATCGCGCCCCGCAGGGGGCGCAATCGCGTCAGGTCGAACTCTGTCTCGCTGTACAGGCCACCGACGCGCTTGGCGGCTTCGGGGGTCAACACGCGGTAGGTGCCGATCACCGGCCCGGGCTCGCCGCCTTCACCGGGCGCGCGCACCAGCAGGTGTTCGCAGAACGCGTCGAACATGTCGATGTCGTGGCCGGCAGGCGCGCCGTGCGGCACGCTCAGGCGTGCACCCATCTCTTCGGCGAAAACCAGGTGCCTCAGGCGCTGCGCCTCGCGAATGTCTCCCTCATCGCGAGCCCAAACCACTTCAAACCGAGGCGCTTCGGCGCGGGCAGGTTCGGCAAGCGCTGAGCGCGGGTGAAGCGACCTCCGGGACGTGTCGGCACGCAGCGCAGAGATCGGCATGGTCGGCAAAGGGAAGTCCCGCATGGTTACTCCTGTAAATCGTGCACTGATCGTCGTGCGCGGCCATGACGCCCCCATGAAGGGAGCGTGACGCCGTGATGACAGCCGGCGCGGGTCGTTCCCAGGTGCATGCCAAGGTGGCGCTGCTAGGATGGATCGCATGAGTTTTCAGGTCTTTGGTTTGCCGGTTTCTCGGGGTGTGGCCATCGGGCGCGCCGTGCTGGTGGCGTCCAGTCGGGTTGACGTCGCGCACTACTTCATCGATGACGGCCAGGTCGACCCCGAGATCGAGCGCCTGCGCACTGCGCGCGACGCGGTCGCCACCGAGCTGAGCACCTTGCAGCGCGACCTGCCGAACGATGCACCGGGCGAGCTGTCGGCCCTGCTCGACGTGCACCTGATGCTGCTGCACGACGAGACCCTGATCAGTGCCACCAAACAATGGATCCAGGAGCGTCACTACAACGCCGAGTGGGCGCTGTCGGCGCAGCTCGAGGTGATTGCGCGCCAGTTCGACGACATGGAAGACGACTACCTGCGCGAGCGCAAGGCCGATCTCGAGCAGGTCGTCGAGCGCTTGTTGCGCGCGATGAGCCGGGGCCCGTCTTCCACCTACGCACCGGCGCCGGGTGTCAGCCCGCGTGACTTCGCCGGCGAAGACCCGCTGGTGCTGGTGGCCAACGACATCGCGCCGGCCGACATGCTGCAGTTCAAGCGCAGCATCTTCACCGGCTTCATCACCGACGTGGGCGGGCGCACCTCGCACACCGCCATCGTCGCGCGCAGCATGGACATCCCGGCCGTGGTGGGTGCGCGCGAAGCGAGCCACATCATTCGGCAGGACGATTGGGTGGTGATCGACGGCGACAACGGCATCGTCGTGGTCGACCCTTCGCCACTGCTGCTGGAGGAGTACCGCTTTCGCCAGCGCCAGAGTGGGCTGGAGCGTGACCGTCTGTCAAGGTTGCGCCATACGCCGGCCGTCACGCTCGACGGTGAGCGGGTCGAACTGCAGGCCAACATCGAGCTGCCCAATGACGCACCTGCCGCGTTGGAGGCCGGCGCCGTGGGAGTGGGGCTGTTCCGCAGCGAGTTCCTGTTCATGAACCGCGGCGGCGACCTGCCCGGCGAAGAGGAGCAGTTCGAGGCCTACCGGGCTGCGGTGGAGGCGATGAGAGGCCTGCCAGTCACGATCCGAACCGTCGACATCGGCGCGGACAAACCACTCGACCGCATGAGCAGCGCCGAGTTGCGCCACGAACACGCGATGAACCCCGCACTCGGGCTGCGTGCGATTCGCTGGAGCCTGTCGGAGCCCGGAATGTTCAGGCAGCAGCTGCGCGCGATCCTGCGTGCGAGCGCCTTGGGCAAGGTGCGCATCCTTATTCCCATGGTGGCGCACCTGAGCGAAGTGCGCCTGGCGCATGAGGCCATTGCACGGGCCAAGCAGCAGCTCGCCGATGCGGGGCGGGCTCACGGTGTTGTAGAGGTGGGCGCCATGATTGAAGTGCCCGCGGCGGCCATCGCGCTTCCGGGGCTGCTGCGCCACTTCGACTTTGTCTCCATAGGCACGAACGACCTTATCCAGTACACCCTGGCCATCGACCGCGCCGACGAGGCCGTCGCCCATCTTTATGACCCCTGGCACCCGGCCGTCCTTCAACTGATTGCGCAAACCATTGCTTGCGCCCGAGCTGCGGGCAAGGGTGTGAGCGTGTGCGGAGAAATGGCGGGCGACCCGTCCTTCACCGAGTTGCTGCTGGCGATGGGCCTGCGCAGCTTCTCCATGCACCCGTCGCAGATCGCTGCCGTCAAACAGCGCGTTCTTCGTGCCGACACGCGCCGCTTGATGCCTCACCTCAGGGCTGTTCTGGAGAGTGACGAGGCTGAAGCCACCTGCCGAGAGCTCTTCGCGCGGCCCGCACCCTCAGAGGGTGTGATGGGGCTGAGCTGAGTTTTTTCCTGGGTTGTTGCGCGACCCCAAAAAAGGGTGCTACAGTCGCGGTCTTCGCTGATTGCAGCAGGCAACGCAAACCGCAACGCCGGCAGCAGACAGCAAAGAAAAAAGAGCAAGCAGTTGACGAGTTGATAAAAAACAAGTCATAATTGAAGGCTCAGCTAAACGAAGCAAAAATCGCAAAACGCGACGAAAGCAACGGAAAGCGAAATAGCCAAGAGATTGACAAGGTTATTAAAACAAGTCAAAATCACAGGCTCTGCTGAAATAAGTAATTCAGCAAAAAATGCAGACGAAAGTTTGCAAGCTCTTTAAAAACTAACAGCCGATAAGTGTGGGCGTTTGAAGGCGAGTGCCAAGAGTCGCAAGACTCAAGGTCTCATGGACCTTAAACGCTCACTGATAGAAATGAAGATCATGCAAGTGATGTTCACTTCAATTCTTTGAGTAATTTATCAAGATCGAACTGAAGAGTTTGATCCTGGCTCAGATTGAACGCTGGCGGCATGC
>NZ_JADMJX010000200.1:6188-18628 GCF_018780185.1 Rhizobacter sp. | reverse complement strand
TCAGACGTCGATCTCGTCCACCTCGCGGTAGACGTCGCGCAGCCACATCTTCAGGCGCTGGCGATCCATCAGGCCCAGGCTGGCCGGGCCTTCGGCGTCTTGCGGGGTCTTGGCCTTCCAGAAGCTGCTGCTGCTGGCGTCGATCTTGTTGATGACCGAGTCGTGCAGCTTGCGCACCGACACCACCTGCGCGCCCAGTGACAACGCGCGTGACTGTTCGCCCGACTGTTCGAGCACCGAGAAGTCGCTGCCGCGCACGTGGTTGCGCACCAGCACGTACTTGAGCGCGGGGCCAAAGCGGTCGAGCAGCTTCTTGAGCAGGTCGACCGAGTCCTTGCCGGTGTCCATCACGTGCCAGTAGTGGATGGTCGATCCCATCTCGTCGATCAGGTTGAGCACGCCCGAGTCGTCCATCCAGCGCACCAGCGGGTCGTGGGTCTGCGCGGCCAGGTCGACCAGGATGCGCCGCTGCGGCTGGTCGACGGTGGCTTCGACGATGGCGTCGAGCGCTTCATAACGGTCCACCACCACCGGCGAGGCGTAACCCGCATAGAAGCGCATCAGCGCCGGGTGCGAGCGGTCGGTGTCGAAGCCGAGAAAGGGCAACTGCTTGTCGATCATGTACTGCGCCAGCACGCGTGCCACCAGCGATTTGCCCACGCCGCCTTTTTCGCCGCCGATGAAATGGATGTTGCTCATCGAGTCATTCTCCTTGTTGGCACATTGTCAGCCCGCATGTTGCCGGGTGAGAGGGCGCCCGTTGTCACGGAATCGCCTTGGGATTGTCACGCAAGGTTCACGCCGCATCCGTAGGCTCCTTCGGTTGTACCCCTCAGCCCCCATCGGAGAGCTTTTTACGTGAACAAGAGAATTGATTTTCCTATCGACAAGATCGATCCGGACGACATCGGCCACAACACCTCGGCCAACCCGAGTTTTGATGGCGTGCTGCAGGCGCGCCTGAGCCGCCGCTCCATCTTGCGTGGCTCGGTGGGTACTGCCGCCGCGGCCGTGTTCGGCAGCGGGGCCCTGGCAGCCTGTGGCGGTAGTGACGACACGCCGGCGCCTGCCGCTCCCACCGAAACCCTGCTCGGCTTCAACGCCGTGGGCAAGAGCCTGGCCGACACCGTGGTGGTGCCCGCGGGTTACACCGCCAGCGTGCTCTACGCCCTTGGCGACCCGCTGACCGCAGCGACCCCGGCGTACGCCAACAACGGCACCGACAGCGATTTCGAGAACCGCGCTGGCGACCACCACGACGGCATGGAGTGGTTCGGCCTCAGCGCCGCTGGCTTGCCTTCGGTCACCTCCGTTGATCGTGGCCTGCTGGCCATGAACCACGAAGCAACGACCGACGAAAACCGCAGCTCCTTCTTCTTGCACGCCAACGGCGGCACCAGTGCCCTGCCGCGCCCGGCCGCCGAGGTGGACAAGGAACTCGCGATCCACGGCGTGTCGGTCGTCGAGGTGCGCAAGACGGGCGCTGCGTGGGCCACGGTGCAGGCTTCGGCCTTCAACCGCCGCCTGACCACGCTCACCGAGATCGACATCGCCGGCCCCGCAGCCGGCAATGCGCTGATGGTGACCCGGTTCTCGACCACCGGCACCAAGACGCGCGGCACGCTGAACAACTGCGGCACCGGCAAGACGCCCTGGGGCACGCTGCTCACCGGCGAGGAAAACTGGGCCGGCTACTTCACACGCCCGGTGGGTGACAACGCCGCCCGCGCCAACGACAAGAGCGTGACCGCGCTCAACCGCTACGGCCGCGCCGAAGGTGCTGCCTCGCGCCACGGCTGGGAAAGCGCCGGCGCAGACGACAAGTACGCTCGCTGGATCAACGCCAGGACCGGTGTTTCAGTCGATGGCAGCGACGACTACCGCAACGAGTTGAACGGCATGGGCTACATCGTCGAGATCGACGCCTATGACAAGACCAAGGTGGCCAAGAAGCGCACCGGCCTCGGCCGATTCGCGCACGAGAGCGCCGCCTTCGGCCGGCTCACCGCGGGCCAGCCGGTTGCCGTGTACCAGGGTGACGACTCGCGCGGCGAGTACATCTACAAGTGGGTCTCCACCGCCAACTGGGACGCTGCCGACGCCAACCCCGCCGACCGCATGGCCACCGGCGACAAGTACCTCGACGCCGGCAAGCTGTACGTGGCCACCTTCGCCGCTGACGGCACGGGCCAATGGGTCGAGCTGAGCATCACCACCCCCGCCATCGCCGCTTACGCCACCTACCCGTTTGCCGACCAGGCCGACGTGTTGGTCAACGCCCGCCTTGCCGCCGATGCGGTCGGCGCGACCAAGATGGACCGCCCCGAGTGGTGCAGCACCAACCCGGCCAACGGCGAGATCTACTTTGCGCTGACCAACAACAGCAACCGCCGTGTGGAGCCAAGCGGCTCGTCGCAGATGGCACCCGACAGCGCCAACCCGCGCGTCTACACCGACATCAAGGGCACATCGACCTCCCAGCAAGGCAACCCCAACGGGCACATCCTGCGCATCAAGGAAGGCGCGGCCGGCAGCGCCGCCATCAGCTTCACCTGGGACGTGTACCTCTTTGGCGCAGAGTCCAGCGCTTCGCCGGGCGCCGTGAACCTGTCGAACCTGACCGGCGACCAAGACTTCTCCAGCCCCGACGGCCTGGCGTTCAGCCCGTCCACCGGCATCTGCTGGATCCAGACCGACGACGGTGCCTTCACCGACGTCACCAACTGCATGATGCTGGCGGCGCTGCCCGGCCAGGTGGGCGACGGCGAGAAGAAGACGCTGACCTACTCGCGCACGGTCGGCGGCCCGCTGACGGTGGACACCTACGTGGGCAAACCCGCCACGGCCAACACGCTGAAGCGCTTTCTGGTGGGCCCGGTGGCCTGCGAGATCACCGGCCTGTGCGAAACCCCCGACGGCAAGGCGCTGTTCGTCAACATCCAGCACCCGGGTGAGAGCACCTCGCAGGCCAACATCGGTGACCCGACGCGCTACACCAGCCACTGGCCGGGCAATGCCGGCTATGGCGCAGGCGGTGCCGCGGCACGCCCCCGCTCGGCGACGGTCGTGATCACCAAGAACGACGGAGGGCGCATCGGCAGCTGAGCTGCCTGACAAAGAGCGAAGAAGAGAGAGTTGGCCGCGGGCGGTTTCCCAATCGCCTGCGGCTTTTTTGTGGCCTCTCTAGCGGCATCTCAACACGGGTAGATTCGGGCCATGAGCCACCACCCGCGCGCGCCGTCCGACGAGCGTTTCATGACCTCGGACATCTTCGAGCGGGGCGATCGCAGTGCGCCGCGGCCGGATCTGGGGCACTGGGTGGAGCCGGGGCGCGACATCCCCGTTCACCACCGCTGCCAGGTGCTGGTGGTGGGCGGCGGCCCGTCGGGCACGGCCGCGGCTGCTGCCGCCGCACGTGAAGGCGCCGATGTGGCGCTGCTGGAGCGTTACAACCACCTGGGCGGCCTCTCCACCGGCGGGCTGGTGATCTGGATCGACCGCATGACCGACTGGCAGGGTCACCCGGTCATACGTGGCTTTGCCGAAGAGCTGTTTGCGCGGCTGCCGGCGCAGGCGGTGGCTGGCCCCGAACGCGACGATTGGGGTTCACGAGACCCTGCCACTGCGGCCCATTGGGCGCTGCGCACGTCGGCGTTTCACGGTGTCGTCACCTGGTCGCCGACCATCGACCCCGAGCAGTTGAAGTTGTTGTCGCAAGAGATCCTGCTGGAGCGCGGCGTTCGGTTGATCCACCACGCCTGGGCCGCCGAGCCGGTGCTGGAGGCGGGTGTCGTCAAAGGGGTGGTGTTCGAGAGCAAACAGGGGCGCCGTGCGGTGATGGCCGAGGTGGTGATCGATGCCACCGGCGACGGCGACCTGTTCGCCCGCGCCGGCGCCGCCTTCGAGAGCGACATCGATGCCGCCGACATCCACCACTGCATGAACACGCCCTGGCTGTTTGGTGGCGTCGACATGCAGCGCTGGCTGGACTTCCGGGCCCACGAGCCCGAGTGCTACGCCGCCTTCATGCAGGCTGGGCGCGAGGCCTGCGGGCTGTTCGACAAACCCTTCGTCTCGTGGCGCAACGACATTGCGCTCTTCCTGGGGCCGCGGCAGTCGGGTTATTCGGCGCTCGATGTGGACGAGCTCACGGCGGTCGAGCTGCGTTCACGCCGCGCCATGGCCGCTCACCTCGACCACTACCGCGCACAGGCGCCGGGCTTCGAGAACGCTTATCTGTTGTCGAGCGCGCCGCAGATCGGCGTGCGCCATGCCCGCCGGCTCAAGGGTGTGGGCAGCGTGCTGCGCGCGCGCTGGCCCGAGGGCGTGGCACTGCCTGACGAGATCGGTGTGTCGCCGGGGGTGTCACCCAAGTTCCCGAATGTCTCGATCCCCTACGGCGCCCTGGTGCCCGAGGCGCTCGACGGCTTGCTGGCCTGCGGCCGCCACGTGTCGTGTGACCCGAACTCGCACGGCTTCATGCGCGAGATTCCGCAGTGCTGGGTAACGGGCCAGGCGGCCGGCGTGGCAGCGGCGCTCGCGGTGTCTCGGCAGGTGAGGGTGCGCGATGTGAACATCGCGGCCTTGCAGCAGGCCTTGCTGGCGCAGGGGGTCTACCTGCGCGCTGCGGTGTCAGAGACCGATCAGCCGCGCCCAACGTAAGGCATCTTGGTGGCCATGATGGTCATGAACTGCACGTTCGATTCGAGCGGCAGCGCGGCCATCTGCACGATGGCGGTGGCCACGTGCTCCACGTCCATGCGCGGCTCGACCATCATCTGCCCGTTGGGCTGAAGAATGCCCTTGGCCATGCGCTCGGTCATCTCGGTGGCGGCGTTGCCGATGTCGATCTGGCCGCAGGCGATGTCGTAGGCACGCCCGTCGAGCGAGGTCGACTTGGTCAGCCCGGTGATGGCGTGTTTGGTGGCGGTGTAGGGCGCGGTGAAGGGCCGCGGCGCATGCGCCGAGATCGAGCCGTTGTTGATGATGCGGCCGCCGCGTGGCGACTGGGCCTTCATCAGCTTGAAGGCCTGCTGCGTGCACAAGAAGGCGCCGGTGAGGTTGACGTCGACCACCGCCTTCCACTGCGCGTAGCTCAGGTCTTCGAGTGGCATGGGCGGCGTGCCACTGCCAGCGTTGTTGAACAGCAGGTCGAGCCGGCCGAAGCGTGCCTGCGTCTGCTCGAACAAGGCCTTCACCGAGTCGGGGTTGCCCACGTCGGTGGGCACGGCCAGGGCGTTGGCGCCCAGCTCGCCTGCGTCGGCCACGGCCTTGGCCAGCGGCTCGGGGCGGCGCCCGGCCAGCACCACGCCATAGCCCGCACGCAGGAGCGCCAGCGACGTGGCCTTGCCGATGCCGGTGCCTGCGCCGGTGACGAGGGCGATCTTCTGTGGTGTGCTCATGGCGTGGGCTCCTCGAGGGTGGGGGCTGCCGACGGCATCTCGAAGCAGTCGACGAAGGTGAAAAACAGCGAGGCGTAGAACACCGCGTAGAAGGCAAACCCCAGCGGGGGGATCACGAGCACCGCCAACCCGGGCTGGCCGAGCAGCAGCATCAACAGCGCGGCCGCAAACGCCAAGGCCGTCAAGGCACCTGCGCCGGTGAGGACGTAGACGGCAAACGCCCCCTTGTTGCGCCAGCAGGCCACGGTGCTGAAAAAGAGCGCCTTGGCAGCCGGTTGCTCGCCCCAGTAGACCAGTGCCGGTGCGTGCCAGAACGGCACGCTGAGCAGGCTGATCGCGGCCGTGATCCACAGCAGGCTGAGCTGCACACGGTCGTCGGCGAAGAGCGCCTCCAGGCTCTCGGGGCTGGCCTTGCCGCTGGCCATGGCCGCTTGCATCGCGGTCTGAAACCGGCCGCCGTCGATCAAGACGTAGACGAGCGCCACGACGAGCATGGCCGCGGCATAGATCGCCCCCAGTTGCCACAGCGCGCGCTTTTGCTGCGGCGGGCCCTGCAAGGGCAGCACGAACACCTTCAAGGTGGGGAAGCGCCCTTGCAGCGCCTGCTGCGTGGCCAGCATGAAGCCCAGCGTGACCAGCGGCAGGGTGCCCCACACGAGCAGGAAGCCGATCCAGGGCAGCAACTGGGCCACCAGCGTGCCCAGCAGCCACAGGCCGAACAGGCCCATGAACGCGAGCGGACGGCTGAAGAACACGGCGAAACCTTGGCGCACCCACTGCGCGCCGCGGCTGGCGGGAACGATTTGAAGTTTCATGGGGGTCAGATGAGGGCGGGGTGCCAGGGTTCGGCCACCCGGTGCGCGAGCACCCGCTCGAAGTGCGTGGGGTCGTGGGCGGTGAGCACGGCGGCGTCGCGCGGCAGGTGATAGTCCCACAGCCGCGAGACCCAGAAGCGCAGCGCGGCGGCGCGCATCAGCGCGGGCATCAAACGGCGCTCGCCCGAGCTGAGCGGTCGCACCGCGTTGTAGGCGGCGACAAAGGCCACCGCGCGCTCTTCGGCCAGGCGGCCGCTCTCGAGGTCGGTGCACCAGTCGTTGAGGCACACGGCGATGTCGAACAGGAAGGTGTCGACACCGGCGAAATAGAAGTCGAAGAAGCCGGTGAGCTGGTGGCCTTCGAACATCACGTTGTCGCGAAACAGGTCGGCGTGGATCGGGCCGCGCGGCAGCGCTGCATACGCGGCCGAGGCGGCCACTTGCTGCTGGAACGCGAGCTCGCCCTCGATCAGCGTGCGCAGCTCGGCGCTGAGGAAAGGGGCGACCACCGGCACCGTCTCGGCCCACCAGGCGAGGCCGCGCAGGTTGGGCTGGTGGCGGTCGTAGTCAGCGCCGGCCAGGTGCATGCGCGCGAGCATGGCGCCGACACTTTCGCAGTGGCTCACGTCGGGCGCGAGCTGGTGGCTGCCGGTCAGGCGGTTGACCACCGCGGCGGGCTTGCCGCACAGGGTGTGCAAGATCTCGCCGCTCGCATCGCCCTGCGGGTCGGGCACGGGTATGCCGTGCTCGGCCAGGTGTTTCATCAGGTGCAGGTAGAAGGGCAACTGCTCGAACGTCAAGCGCTCGAACAGCGTGAGCACGTAGCGGCGGCCGTCGTTGGCGTCGGCAAAGTAGTTGGTGTTCTCGATGCCGGAGGCGATGCCCTTGAGCGCCGCGAGTTCTCCGATGCCAAGGCGGTTGAACAACTCGGCTGCGGCTTCGAAGGAGACTTCTGTGAAAACGGCCATGTCAGCGCCGAGGCAGCGCAATGCTGAGGGTCGGTAGCGTGGAATTCATGGGCCGGATTGTAGGCAGCGGGTTCGCCGCTAGGATGACCCTGCCAGCGGTACCTCTTGCCGCCAGGGAGCCGAGCTGATGTGGGATCGAATTGTCAACACCGTGGGCGCCGAGTTTTCCGACGTGGCCGACGTCGAACAGATCACGCGCTTGCTCGTGCGCCTGCTGCTGGCGGCCGTGCTGGGCGGCGTGCTCGGCTATGAGCGGGAGCAAAAGGGCAAGGCCGCCGGGGTTCGCACCCACATGCTGGTCGCGATGGGGGCGGCGCTGTTCGTGCTGGTGCCGCAACAAGGTGGCATGCAGCTCGCCGACATGAGCCGGGTGATGCAGGGCGTCATTGCAGGCATCGGCTTTCTCGGGGCGGGCGCCATCATCAAGAGCCACTCCGAAGAAAACGTGCAGGGCCTCACGACCGCGGCGGGTGTGTGGATGACCGCCGCGATCGGCATTGCCTGCGGGCTGGGGCGCGAGTCGACCGCGGTGTTGGGCACGCTGTTGGCGCTGGCCGTGCTCGCGCTGGTGCCTCGCATGGTGGAGCGCGCCAAAGGCTGAGCTTCAGTCCCGGCGCACCCGCACGAAGCTCGCAAAGCGCGGCGCGCCGTCGGGGTGCAGCCCGAGGTAGCGGTAGGTGACCTGGCTGCCGATCGGCGGGGGCGACGCACGATCGGCGTCACGCAGCCCGCTGCCCAGCCTGAACTTCAGGCCTTGCGGTGTCTGCACCTGCAGCGCACCCAGCATCCCTTGATATTTGCCTTTGCCCGGCAGATGCCCGATCACCGTGGCTTCGGCGTCGAGGTGCTGCTTGAGCTTGAGCAGGTCGTCGTTGCGCTCGCCGCGGTAGAGCGACGCTCCACGGTGCAGCATCAAGCCTTCGCCGCCGGCGCGCACGGTTTGGCGCAGCAGGGTTTGCAGTGCCGCTTCGCTGGCCACCTTGTGTTGCGGCACCGCCTGCAGCCACCGGCTTGGGTGCGTGGCCAGCAGGCGCTGCAGGGCGACCAGGCGTTGGTCGAAGTGGCCTGGATGCGCAGGCAGGTCGAACACCATGTAGCGCATCTCGCGCCAGGCGTCGTCATCGGGTGTGTCGCGGGCGACGGCGGATGAGGCGGCCGTGAAGCGGCCTCGCCCGGCCCACAGTTCGCCGTCGAGCGGCTGCGCCGGCCAGCCGGCGGTGAACCAGGTGGGCGCATGGATGCGGTGGCCTTGTCGCGTCGAGAGTTGGGCGCCGTCCCAGTAGGCGCGCACGCCGTCGTACTTCTCGCTGACCCAGTAGTCGGCCAGTGGCAGCTCGGGGCGGTAGAGGTTGGCGAGCATCAACGGCCGGGCTTCGGCGTGGCTGGTGCGTGGCGCAAGCAGCCACGCGCCGAAGGCGATGAGCAGGGCGCGGCGTGGTGGGGTCGGGTGCGGCATGGTCGGTGCGAAGGTGAAACGAAGCGTGCAGGCTAGAGGCCGCGTTCGACGCCGCCAAGCCCGCTGGATGGGGGGCACACCCTCATGGGTGATGTGGCAGCGCACTTCCCCGACAATCGCCGCCATGAACGACGCCACCCTTCACAACGACGGCCCGCTGCTGCTGGTCGACGGCTCCAGTTACCTCTACCGCGCCTACCACGCGCTGCCCGATCTGCGGGGGCCCGAGGGTGTGCCCACCGGGGCCCTGCACGGCATGGTGGCGATGATGAAGAAGGCGGTGCAAGACGTGAAACCGTCGCACGCCGTGTGCGTGTTCGACGCCAAAGGCCCGACCTTTCGCGACGACTGGTACCCCGAGTACAAGGCCCACCGCTCGCCGATGCCCGAGCCGCTGGTGCAGCAGATCGAGCCCATCCATGAGGTGGTGAAGCTGCTCGGCTGGCCGGTGCTCGCGGTGCCGGGGGTCGAGGCCGACGACGTGATCGGCACCTTGTCGGAGCTGGCGGCCAAGGCGGGGCAGAAGGTGGTCATCTCCACCGGCGACAAAGACCTGGCGCAGCTCGTCAACGAACACGTGACGCTGATGAACACCATGAGCAACGAGCGGCTCGACGTGGCCGGCGTGGCCGAGAAGTTCGGCGTGCCGCCCGACCGCATCGTCGACTACCTCACCCTGATGGGCGACGCGGTCGACAACGTGCCCGGCGTCGAGAAGGTCGGCCCCAAGACCGCCGCGAAGTGGATTGCCGAATACGGCTCGCTGCAAGGGGTGATCGAAGCCGCCGACAAGATCAAGGGCGTGGCCGGTGAGAACCTGCGCAAGGCGCTCGACTGGCTGCCCACCGGGCGCAAGCTGGTGACCGTGAAGACCGACTGCGAGCTGCAGGGCCATGTGCCGGGCTGGCCGTCGTTCGACCAGCTGGCGCTCAAGCCGGTCGACAAACCGGCGCTGCTGGCGTTCTACAACCGCTTCGGCTTCAAGACCTGGAAGCGCGAGCTGGAAGACGCGCTCGGCACGAACGGCGCACCGGCCGCTGCGCCCGCGGCCACGCCGAAGAGCACGCCCCAAGGCGACATGTTCAACGACGCGCCCCCGCCCGCAGCGCCGCACGCCATCGACCGCAGCTACACCACCGTGCTCACGCTGCAAGAGCTGGAAACCTGGGCCGACAAGGCGGAGTCGGCCCCGCTCGTGGCGCTCGACACCGAGACCGATTCGCTCGACGGCATGCGCGCGCAGATCGTCGGCTTCTCACTCAGCGTGAGCCCGGGCGAAGCGGCCTACATCCCGCTGCGCCACAGCTACGCCGGCGCGCCCGACCAGCTGCCAGTGGAGACCGTGCTCGCGCGCCTGAAGCCCTGGCTGGAGAACGCCGATGCGCCCAAGCTCGGCCAGAACATCAAGTACGACAGCCACGTGCTGGCCAACGCCGGCATCACCGTGCGCGGTTATGTGCACGACACGCTGCTCGAGAGCTACGTGCTCGAAGCCCACAAGCCGCACAGCCTGGACAGCCTGGCCCAGCGCCACCTCGGGCGCAGCGGCCTGAGCTACGAAGACGTGTGCGGCAAGGGCGCGCACCAGATCCCGTTTGCGCAGGTCGACATCGAGAAAGCGTCGCAATACTCCTGCGAAGACAGCGAGATGACGCTGCAGGTGCACCTGACCCTGTGGCCTCAGGTCGAGGCCGACAAGGGCCTGCGCTACGTCTACGAAAAAATCGAGATGCCGGTGGCGGACATCTTGCAGCGCATCGAGCGCAATGGGGTGCTGATCGACCCGGCCCTGCTGGCCCAGCAAAGCCAGCAGCTTGGCGAGCGCATGCTGGCGCTCGAAAAGGAGGCGCACGAACTGGCCGGTCAGCCCTTCAACATGGGCTCGCCGAAGCAGATCGGCGAGATCCTGTTCGGCAAGCTCGGCCTGCCGGTGGTCAAGAAGACGGCGAGCGGCGCACCCAGCACCGACGAAGAGGTGCTCGACAAGCTGGCCGAGGATTACCCGCTGCCGGCCAAGCTGCTGGAGCACCGCAGCCTGTCGAAGTTGAAGGGCACCTACACCGACAAGCTGCCGCTGATGATCAACCCGCACACCGGCCGCGTGCACACCAACTACGCGCAGGCGGTGGCGGTGACGGGGCGCTTGTCGAGCAACGACCCCAACCTGCAGAACATCCCCATCCGCACCGCCGAAGGCCGGCGTGTGCGCGAGGCTTTCATCGCACCGCCCGGCAGCGTGATCCTGAGCGCCGACTACTCGCAGATCGAGCTGCGCATCATGGCCGACATCAGCGGCGACGCGAACCTGCTCAAGGCCTTTGCCGAAGGCATGGACGTGCACCGCGCCACCGCCAGCGAGGTGTTCGGCATCGAGCCCGCGGCCGTCACCAGCGAGCAGCGGCGTTATGCCAAGACCATCAACTTCGGCCTCATCTACGGCATGGGCGCGTTCGGCCTGGCGCAGAGTCTGGGCATCGAGCGCAACGCGGCTTCGCAGTACATCGAGCGTTACTTCGCGCGCTACCCCGGCGTGAAGCAATACATGGACGACACCAAGGCCTCGGCCAAGGAGCGCGGTTATGTGGAAACGCTGTTCGGCCGCCGCATCTACCTGCCCGAGATCAACGGGGGCAATGGCCCGCGCAAGGCCGGCGCCGAGCGCCAGGCGATCAACGCGCCGATGCAAGGCACGGCGGCCGACCTGATCAAGCTCGCGATGATCGCGGTGCAGGCTGCGCTCGATGAGCAGAAGCGCAGCACATTGATGGTGATGCAGGTGCACGATGAACTGGTGTTCGAAGTGCCCGAGGCCGAGCTCGATTGGGCACGCGCTGAGATCCCGCGCTTGATGGCCAGCGTGGCGCAGCTGAAGGTGCCGCTGCTCGCCGAGGTCGGTGTCGGCCCGAACTGGGACCAAGCTCACTGAAACTCTTGGGCCTCCGTTCTGCAAAGCGGAACTGAGGCCTAGGACAACAACTCCCTGGGCAGCCCCTTAGGGGTAAGACCCCTCTCCCGCTGTGTGGCCTTCCACACTAAAAATCGCGCTTCTTGGCGTTCTGCCCAGGCGAAAAACAGACACCTGTTTCGCTTTGCAGAACAAGCCGGGTTGCACAAAAGGGAGAGATCGAATCGACGCGAGCACCACACCGCCGCTGCTGAACGTCACTGACGTGACCGTGCGCTTTGGCGGCATCACGGCCTTGGACAAGGTCTCGTTCGCCGTCACCAGCGGCAAGATCGTCGGGCTGATCGGGCCCAACGGCGCGGGCAAGACCACGCTGTTCAACTGCCTTTCGCGCCTCTACAACTTCAGCGAAGGCCAGATCAATTTCGAGGGCACCTCGCTGACCGCGACACCGCCGCACGGCATTGCCTCGCTGGGCATCGGCCGCACCTTCCAGAACCTGGCGCTTTTTCGCACGATGAGCGTGCGGCAGAACGTGCTGCTCGGCGGCCACAGCCGCACCAGCACCGGCTACCTCGCCAATGCCTTGCGCCTGCCGCATGTGCGGCGTGAAGAAGAGCGCCTGCGCGCCCACGTCGAGCAGATCATTGCGTTGCTCGATCTTGGAGCAGTCGGTGAAACACCCGTGGCCGACCTGCCGTTCGGCACCCAGAAGCGGGTCGAGCTGGCGCGCGCGCTGATCACCCAGCCCAAGCTCTTGCTGCTCGATGAGCCGGCCGGTGGCCTGAACCACGAAGAGGTGGAGGCGCTGATGGAGCTGCTGCGCCACATCCGCGAAGAGCTCAAGCTGACCATCCTGCTGGTGGAGCACCACATGAACCTCGTGATGCGTGT
>NZ_JADMJX010000200.1:0-6088 GCF_018780185.1 Rhizobacter sp. | reverse complement strand
TGATGCGTGTGTCGGACCAGGTGGTGGCGCTGAACTTCGGCCGCAAGATCGCCGATGGCACACCGGCCGAGGTGCAGAGCAATGCCGATGTGATCAAGGCTTACCTGGGGACCGAGGCATGAGCATTCCCCAACGTCATTCCCGCGCAGGCGGGAATCCACGATGTGCCACGATGCTGGATTCCCGCCTTCGCGGGAATGACGGAGATAGCGCATGAGTGACGTTCTGCTTCAAGTGCGTGGCCTGCACGCCCAGTACGGCCCGACCAAGGTGCTGCACGGCCTTGATTTCGACGTCAAGGCGGGTGGCATCACCACCATCCTCGGTGCCAACGGCGCCGGCAAGACCACCACCTTGCGCGCCGTGTGCGGCATGGTGAAGGCGCAAGGCGAAGTGCTGCTTGGCGGCGAGCGCATCGACGGCAAGGCCACCGAGAGCATCGTGCGCATGGGCGTGGCCCACGTGCCCGATGGGCGCGGCACCTTCCTCAATTTCACGACCGAAGAAAACCTGCGCATGGGCGCCTACACCCGCAAAGACCGCGCCGAGGTGGAGCTCGACTACGAGCGCATGTACACCTACTTCCCCCGCCTGAAAGAGCGCCGCAAGCAGCAAGCCGGCACGCTCTCGGGCGGCGAGCAACAGATGCTCGCGGTGTCGCGCGCGCTGATGTTGCGCCCACGTTTGTTGCTGCTCGACGAACCCTCGTTCGGCCTCGCGCCGCTGGTGGTGCAAGAGATGTTCGGCATCTTCAAGGCCATCAACGAGAAGGATCGCATCAGCATGCTGCTGGTCGAGCAGAACGCTTCGCTTGCGCTCAAGCTGGCCGACCACGCCTACCTGCTGGAGACCGGCCGCGTGGTCATCTCGGGCAGCTCGGAGTCGATTCGCAATGACGAGTCGGTTCGCCGCTCTTACCTCGGGTACTGAAAAGCATGGACTTGCTGATCCATCAAATCCTCTCCGGTCTGGCCACCGGGGGCATCTACGCCAGCATGGCCCTGGCCCTGGTGATGATCTACCAGGCCACCCACCACGTGAACTTTGCGCAGGGCGAGATGGCGATGTTTGCCACCTACCTTGCCTGGACGCTGCTGCAGTCGGGTCTGCCGTACTGGGGCGCTTTCTTCCTCACGGTGATCGTGTCGTTTGTTGCCGGTGTGGTGATCGAGCGGGTGATCATCCGGCCGGTGGAGCATGCGCCGGTGCTCTCGGTCGTCACGGTGTTCATCGGCCTGCTGGTGATCTTCAACAGTGTGGCTGGCTGGGTGTTTTCGTACACCATCAAACCCTTCCCCAGCCCCTTCCCGGAGAAGCCGCTGTTCGGCAACGTCTACATGTCGTCGCACGAGCTGGGCTCGATGGGCATCACGCTGGTGTTGCTGCTGGCGCTGTTCGTCTTCTTCCGCTTCACGCCGCTGGGCCTGGCGATGCGCGCTGCCGCGCAAAACCCGGTGTCGAGCCGGCTGGTGGGTGTGCGGGTGGGCTGGATGCTGGCGCTCGGCTGGGGCCTGGCCGCGGCGATCGGTGGTGTGGCCGGCATGATGATCGCGCCCATCGTCTACCTCGAGCCCAACATGATGGGCGGCGTGTTGCTCTACGCCTTTGCCGGCGCCTTGCTCGGCGGCATCGACAGCCCGGGCGGGGCGGTGGTCGGCGGCTTCATCGTCGGTGTGCTGGAGAACGTGGTCGGCACGTATCTCGGCAACGAACTCAAGTTCACGATCGCGCTCATCCTCATCGTCACGGTCTTGGTGATTCGACCGTCCGGCCTGTTCGGCAAAGTCCACGTTTCGAGGGTCTGACATGAGTACCTCAGCACCCCTCGCCAACAAACCCGCGCTCAGCCGCAACCAGCTCATCGGCCTCGGCCTGCTGCTGGTCGGCATCTGCGTGCTGCCCTTCTTCATCGCCAACTACCGCGTGTTCCAGCTGACCCTGGCCCTGGCGTATGCCATTGCCATCCTGGGCTTGAACATGCTGATGGGCTTCAACGGCCAGATCTCGCTCGGCCACGGCGCGTTTTATGCCATCGGCGCCTACACAGCGGCCATCTTGATGGACAAGGGCGGTGTGCCGTATTGGCTCACCATCCCGATCGCCGGTGTGATCTGCCTGGCCGCGGGTTTCTTGTTTGGCTTGCCGGCTTTGCGACTCGAAGGGCTCTACCTGTCGATCGCCACGCTGGCGCTCGGCATCGCCATGCCGCAGATCTTGAAGCACAAGGTGTTCGAACACTGGACGGGCGGCTCACAAGGTCTGGTGATCATGAAACCCGACCCGCCCGAGTGGCTGAAGATCTCGCAAGACCAGTGGTTGTACTTTTTCGTGCTGGCCTGGACGGTGCTGCTCTTCTTCATCGCCTGGAACCTGCTGCGCGGCCGCGTCGGCCGGGCGATGGTGGCGATTCGCGATCAGCCGGTGGCGGCGCAGGCCATGGGCGTGAATACCGCGATGGTCAAGTCGATGACCTTCGGCGTGTCGGCCATGTACACCGGCATCGCCGGTGCGCTGGGGGCGATCGTGGTGCAGTTCGTCGCACCCGATTCGTTTGGCATCTTCTTGTCGTTCACCTTGTTCATCGGGGTGGTGATCGGCGGCCTGTCGTCGATCAGCGGGGCCATTTATGGCGCGCTCTTCATCCAGTTCATTCCCAACGTGGCCGACGAGATCTCCAAGGCCGCGCCCTGGGCCATCTACGGCGTGTTCCTGATCGCCTTCATGTACGTGATGCCCACAGGTGTGGCGGGCTTCGTGCGCATCGTGAAGGCTCGGTTTCTACGACGACGGGTAAGTCAGTAGGCCCGCCGCCTGGCCTGGCGCGTTGAGTTGCGTACACAGGCCTCTCCAGTGTGTGTTTGACAGTCTGAAAGGAAGCAACATGACATCGAGGAACTTGAAACTTGCGCAGTGGGCGGCGGCGTGCGCCACGCTTGCCGTCTCACTGATTCACGTGAACGCGTCTGCACAGGCCAAGTACGGCCCGGGCGCTTCCGACAAAGAGATCAAGCTGGGCCAGACCATGCCTTACAGCGGCCCGGCCTCGGCCTACGCCACCATCGGCAAGGTGCACCTGGCCTACTTCAAGATGATCAACGAGCAGGGCGGCGTCAACGGCCGCAAGATCAACCTGCTCAGCGTCGACGACGGCTACAGCCCGCCCAAGACGGTGGAGCAGGTGCGCAAGCTGGTCGAGCAAGACGAGGTGCTGGCCCTGTTCAACACCTTGGGCACGGCGCCCAACAGCGCCATCCACAAGTACGTGAACGCGAAGAAGGTGCCGCACCTGATGCTGGCCACCGGCGCGACCAAGTGGGGTGACCCGAAGAACTACCCGTGGACGATCGGCTTCAACCTGAGCTACCAGTCCGAGGGCATGATCTACGCGAAGTGGTTGTTGAAGAACAAGCCCAACGCCAAGATCGCCGTGCTGTACCAGAACGACGACTACGGCAAAGACGTCTTCAAGGGCGTGAAAGACGGCCTGGGCGCCAAGGCTGCGACGATGATCGTCAAGGAAGCCACCTACGAGGTGTCTGACCCGACGGTCGACTCGCAGATCATCACCTTGCAGGCTTCGGGTGCCGACACCTTCATCAACATCACCACGCCGAAGTTTGGCGCGCAGGCCATTCGCAAGGCCTACGACTCGGGCTGGAAGCCGCTGCACATCGTGAACAACGTGTCGGCCTCGATCGGCTCGGTGCTCACACCGGCCGGCCTCGACAAATCTGTCGGCCTGATGACGCTGCAGTACTACAAGGACCCGAACGACCCGCAGTGGAAGAACGACCCGGCCATGCTCGAATGGCGCGCCTTCATGGCCCGCTACTACCGCGAGGGTGACCCGAAGGACGCGAGCAACATGTACGGCTACCTGACGGCCCAGACCATGGTGCAGATCCTGAAGCAGTGCGGCAACGACCTGACGCGCGAAAACGTGATGAAGCAGGCGGCCAACCTGAAGAACCTGAAGCTGCCGCTGTTGCTGCCGGGCATGGTGGTGAACACCAGCCCGACCGACTACTTCCCGATCGAACAAGGGCAGTTGGCCAAGTTCACGGGGACGCAGTGGGAAGGGTTTGGCGAGGTGATCGGCGCGGCTGATTGAGCTGACTGCTGAATCTCTGTTCGAGGGCCGCCTTTGGGCGGCTCTTTTACGTTTGAGCTTGTGGCGCTTCGCGTGGGTGTTTCTTCTGCCTACCAGCGGGTGCGTCGGGATGTGCCCCCGACAGGGCAGTAACTTTCTCTTGCTTGCCCAAGAGAAAGTCACCAAAGAGAAGGGCACCCTGCTCGACGGCTCACCAAGGGGCCCAAGAGAAGGCTCGCCTTCGGCCTCGTGTCACGCCTCGCTTCGCATCGGCGCGAAGCGCGACCAAGCCTCGCGCAGCGAGGCCGGCTGGTGTTGTCTCCCCCTTCGGACGAGCTGAGCAGCGCAGGGCTTTGCGGGGCGCGCGCAGCGCGCATCAACATCTGACTTCGGGCGGCTGTTTGAGCGCAGCGGCCAACGGCCGCGTAGCGAGTTCTGCCCGACCCGCAAAGCCCGAGCAGCGCAAGGCAGCCCTCGCGCAGCGAGGGCCGAGGAGGCTGGGGTCGCTTCTTTGCCTCCTTTCTTGTCGATACAAGAAAGGAGGTCGGCCGCCGGGCCGAACACCCGGCGCCGACGAACAAGTCAGGTAGAAATCCCAACGCGACAGCGGCACGGTCCTGGACTCCCGCCTCCGCGGGAATGACGAAAAGCCGCGAGCTACTTCAGCGCGAGGTCGTCCCGCTTCACAAACGCCGTCACGTCGTTGAGCACAGGCACCACCCAGCGCAACGACCAAGCCATCGAAGCCACCAGCAACACATGGTCGATGCGCTCGTAGATCTTGAGCGTCACAGGCACATCGACCGCTCTCAAACGAGCCGCCAGCCCCATCGTGTTGCGCTCGGTCGCCACGAGCTTGTCGCCCCGCGCCGCGCCCAGAAACACAGGCAATGCCCCCCGCCGCACGTACTCAAACGGCTGAGAGCCCGCCGGGTAGTTGGGGTGATGAAACACCGGTTGTGCATTGACGTTGCTGATCGGCAAGAAGTCATACGGCCCCGCCAGCCCCACCCAACCGGCGAGTGCCGCAGGCGACTGCCCTGCAGCGCGCAGCCAGCGCTCGTCCAGTGCCAGCATGGCCGCGTTGTAGGCGCCCGCGCTGTGCCCCATCACGAACACGCGCTTGGGGTTGCCGCCCAGTCGGCGGGCTTCTCGCAGGCCGTAGGCCACGGCCAGGGCGCTGTCTTCCAGAAACGCCGGGTAGCGCACCTCGGGGTAGAGCCGGTAATCGGCCACCAGGGCGAGCACACCGCGCGAGGCCAGGGCTTCGCCCAGGAACTGGTATTCGGCGCGGCTGCCCCAGTTCCAGGAGCCGCCGTAGAAGAACACCACCACCGGCCAGCCGCCGGCCGGGGCGGCGCTGGTGGGCTGGTAGATGTCGAGTTGTTGGCGCGGCAAAGAACCGTAGTTCACGCCGCCGGTCAGCGTGTAGGTGGACGAGGGGGTGAGCTTGTTGAGCCCGGCCGCGCAGCCGGTGAGGGTGAGGGTGGTGGCGGCGAGGGCGAGGCGTCGGGTGCGGTTCATGGTGAGTCTTTACGCAGAACCCGCGCCGCCGGATGCACGCCCCGGCTCAGCCCAGACGCGCCTTGTGCCGCGCGATCTGCGCGCGCACCTGCGCCGGCGCCGTGCCGCCCAGCACGTTGCGTGCATTGAGCGAGCCTTGCAGGCTCAACACGCCGAACACGTCGTCGGTGATCGCGGCGTTGAAGCCTTGCAGCGTGGCCAGTGGCAGCTCGCTGAGGTCCAAGCCCAGCGCGATGGCGGTCTTCACGGCATGGGCCACGGTTTCATGGGCGTCGCGGAAGGGCAGGCCCTTCTTCACCAGGTAGTCGGCGAGGTCGGTGGCGGTGGCGTAACCCTTCAACGCAGCACGCTCCATCGCGTCTTTCTTGACGATGATGCCGGCCACCATCTCGGCCATGATGCGCAGCGTGTCGCGCACGGTGTCGACGGTGTCGAACAGCGGCTCCTTGTCTTCCTGGTTGTCCTTGTTGTAGG
>NZ_JADMJX010000232.1 GCF_018780185.1 Rhizobacter sp. | reverse complement strand
CCTCAAGCCTCGCGCTTGAAGTCGCGAAACGCGCCAAACAACCACGAGCGCATGCCCACCACCAGCGTGTAGGGGCGCTTCTGGTCGGGCGGCAGCTTCTGGTCGGCCAGGTGCTGCTGCGCAAAATCCTGGCCC
Organism: Rhizobacter sp.; assembly: GCF_018780185.1. Lineage (GTDB taxonomy): Bacteria > Pseudomonadota > Gammaproteobacteria > Burkholderiales > Burkholderiaceae_C > Rhizobacter. Next base: position 18,600 of record NZ_JADMJX010000232.1, on the reverse strand, counting down.
ACGCGCTGCAGGCGCTCGGCAAAACTCGCGGCCAGGCTGCGGCCCACCTGGCCGTGGATCAGCATCAGCATCTCGCCTTCACCGTCGAAGCCGCCGCTGAAGTAGTCGCCGACCACCTCCTTGCGGAAGTAGCCCATCACCGGGCCATGGGGTCGCCAGCGAAAGGTCTTGGCCACCTGCAGGCGGTAACGGTTCATCGGCCTGAGTTCGATGATGCCGAGCTTGTCGAGCGCGGCCATGTATTTGATGCACTCGGCCTCGCTCAAGGTGTAGGTGGCGACGATCTGCTCGAAGGTCCACTGGCTCAGGCAGCAGGTGGCCATCAGCAGCAGGCGGCGATCTGCCACCACGGCCTTCTCTTGCTCCAGCGTCAGCTCGCGGCGCAGCGGTTGCGCGTCGGCGATCTTGCGGGCGAGCTCGGCGAAATCCATCTTCAGCACGCGCAGCACGTCGTCGATGCGCGAGAGCGGCATGTCGGCCTTGGCAAAGATGCGCTTGATGCTCGACTCCGACATGCCCAGCTGCTCGGCCAGCTGCGCGTAGTTGATGCCCGCGGCCTTGAGTTCGGCCTTCAGTGCAGTGACCAAGTCTTGGGTGGTGCTCATTCGTCTGCCCTCCAAAAGTACCGCCAAACGATACCAGCCCGCCAGCGCCGCACCACCTTGCCGGGAGCACTTGATACCGACGGGGAGCCTCACGAAGATCGCGCCGTGTTCAACCACTTCGAGAGATTCATGCACAGCCCCACCCGCCCCCGCCCAGACACCAAGGCCTGGAAGCTCCAAGTCTGGGTCTCGTTCGGCCTCGCCACCCTGCTTTGCGGCACGGGCCTGGCCTACCTGCCGGGCGAAGACCTGAACCGCGCGTTCATGGTGATGGGCTATGTGTTCTGCCTCTCCACCGCGTTTGCGTTGGCCAAGTTCGTGCGCGACAACGAAGTGCGCCGCACCGATACGCCCATGTGGGGCCTGGTCGTGTGGGGCGGCTTCGCGCTCGCGATGGCGCTCACCGGCTGGGGCCTGTGGCGCATGGAGGTCAACCCGACCTACAAGGCCTACCTCGGCGTGTGCTGGTTGTTCCTGATCTCCAGCGTGTTCACGCTGGCCAAGACCCTGCGCGATGCGCACGAAGCGCAAGGGGAATGAACATGACGATGAAACGCCTGATCCTGTCGAGCCTGTTGTCTCTGTCCTTGACGGCACACGCCCACCCGCCCAATGCCTCGGATGCGAGCGCCTTGTCGATGCTGCCGGTGGCGGTGTCGGTGGCCGCACCGGCGATGTTCCTGTCGGCCGGTGTGATGCTGACGGTGGTCGCCATTGAAGCCTCGGCCGCTGGTGTGGTGTGTGTGCTGGAGCGCGCCTCCGACGGCGCGCGCGCCAGCGTCACGCTCAGTGCGCAGGCGGCGGGTGGCTTGTCGGTGGGTGTGGGCACGGTCGTGGTCGTCACCGCCTTCAGCGCCGGCTGGGTGCTCTCGGCCGCCGGCCGTGCCATCGCGTACATCCCCAACGAGATCGGTGCCGCGCTGCTCTACAACGAACGGGTGACACGGTGATCGCCCGGTGGATCACGGCGCTGGCTTTGGCAGCCAGCGTCACGCTGGCCCACGCCGGCCGCTCCTGCGAACCCAAGCCACCCGAAGCACGCAACGTGGCGCGCGCGATGGTGCTGGCCGAACACACCGCCCGCATGCTCGACGCGAGCGGCGCACAGGTGGTGGTGCTGGCGCGCGCCGGGCAAGACCTGAGCGCCTACGGCCTGCGTTACTCGCACCTGGGCCTGGCCTACCGCGACGGCGGGCGCTGGCGCGAAGGTGGGAAGGGACCCGCCGCCTGGCGGGTCGTGCACAAGTTGAACCAATGCGGCAGCTCAACGGCCGCGATCTACCGACAAGGTTTAGGCGAGTTCTTCCTCGACGACCTGCACGAGTACCAGGCCGGGGTGGTGCTGTTGCGCGCCGACGTGCAAGCCGCGCTGTGGCCCACGCTGCAAGACAACCAGCGACTCGCGCAGCTGCACACGCCGCGCTACAACATGGTCGCCTACCCCTGGGCGCAGAGCTACCAGCAGTCGAACCAGTGGGCCATCGAGACGCTGGCCATGGCCGTCGATGCCAACGCCACCGACCGTGCCCGCGCGCAGGCCTGGCTGCAACTGCAGGGCTACCAGCCGAGCACGCTGCGCCTCTCGGCCTTCAAGCGCCTGGGCGCGCGCATGACCGCTGCCAACGTGGCCTTCGACGACCACCCGAACGACAAACGATTCAGCGATCGCATCGAAACCGTCACGGTCGACTCGGTGTTTGCGTGGCTGAACCGCAGCGGCCTCGGTGGGCCGGTGCAGGTGGTGAGGTAGATTGCGCCGACACCGAAAAAAGACAACCGGAGGAACTCTCTTGAGCCACCCTGAACACCCGAACCAGTTTGCCCTGCTGACGCAGCGCCGTTTTGCGCCCTTCTTCTGGACGCAATTCCTCGGCGCCGGCAACGACAACCTGTTCAAGTTCGCCTTCACCGTGATGGTGACCTACCAGATCCAGGTCGAGTGGTTGCCGCCCGCCATGGCCGGCCTGGTGATCGGCGCGCTGTTCATCTCACCGTTCCTGCTGTTCTCGGCCACCAGCGGGCAGCTGACCGACAAGTACGACAAGACGAAGATGATCCGCTTCGTGAAGTGGTTCGAGATCGTCGTGATGGCGATCGCGGCCTACGGCTTCATGCAGGCCAACGTGCCGGTGCTGCTGGCCTGCGTGTTCCTGATGGGTTTGCACTCGACGCTCTTCGGGCCGGTGAAATTCGCCTACATGCCGCAGCACCTGAACGAGCGCGAGCTGACCGGGGGCAACGGCATGGTCGAGATGGGCACCTTCGTCGCCATCTTGCTGGGCAACGTGGTGGGCGGCCTCTTGATCGCCATCCCGAAGGTGGGCGCGCAGTACATCGCCTGGTCGTGCATCGGTGTCGCGTTGCTGGGCCGCGTGCTTGCACAAGCGGTGCCGTCCACACCCGCCACCGACCCCGGGCTCAAGATCAACTGGAACCCGTTCACCGAAACCTGGCGCAACTTGAAGCTCGCGCATGAAAGCCTGGTGGTGTTTCGCTCGCTGCTGGGCATCTCGTGGATGTGGTTCTTCGGCGCGGTGTTCCTGTCGCAGTTCCCCTCGTTCGCCAAGGAGGTGCTGCACGGTGACGAGCACGTGGCCTCGCTGCTGCTGGTGGTGTTTTCCATCGGCATCGGCATCGGCTCGTTGATGTGCGAGATGCTGTCGCGCCGGCACGTGGAAATCGGCCTGGTGCCGCTGGGCGCCATCGGCATGAGCATCTTCGCGATCGACCTCTACTTCGCGTCGCGCGGCCTGCCGGCCTCGGCGCCGCTGACGGTGAGCCAGTTCATGGCGCAAACGGCCCACTGGCGTGTGATGGCCGACCTGATGCTGCTGTCGCTGTTTGCCGGCATCTACAGCGTGCCGATGTATGCACTGATCCAGCTGCGCTCGCAGCCCAGCCACCGCGCCCGCATCATCGCGGCCAACAACATCCTGAACGCGCTGTTCATGATCGTGAGTTCGGTCGGCGTGGGCCTGCTGCTCAAGTTCGACTTCACGATCCCGCAGGTGTTTTTGATCACCGGCATCCTGAATGCCATCGTGGCCTTCTACATCTTCATGCTGATGCCCGAGTACCTGCTGCGCTTCATCGCCTTTTTGGCGACGCGCCTGGTCTACCGCTTCAAGGTGCGTGGTGACGAACACATCCCGACGCAGGGGGCTGCCATCCTGGTGTGCAACCACGTGAGCTTCGTCGACGCGGTGCTGCTGATGGCGGCGAGCCCGCGCCCGATCGCGTTCATCATGGACCACCGCATCTTCCAGATCCCGGTGCTGGGCTGGTTGTTCAAGCTGGCCAAGGCGATCCCGATCGCGCCTCAGAAAGAAGACCCCGCCATCTACGAGCAGGCCTTCGCCCGCGCACGCAAGGTGCTGGAAGACGGCGACCTGGTGTGCATCTTTCCCGAGGGCGCGATCACCAAGAACGGCGAGCTGGGCGAGTTCAAGGGCGGCGTGATGAAGCTCCTGGAAACCCACCCGGTGCCGGTGGTGCCGATGGCGCTGCAAAACCTGTGGGGCTCGTTCTTCTCGCGTGTGGAAGGCAATGCGATGACCAAGCCGTTCCGGCGCGGCTTCTGGAGCCGTGTCGGCCTGGTGGCCGGGCCGGCGGTGCCGCCGCCCGAGGTGAGCGTGCCGCTGCTGCGGTCGCGTGTGCAAGCCTTGATCGAAACCCCTCTTTGATGTTGACGTGATGGAGACCCGCATGAACGAAGAACAACGTGTGCGCGTGACGGTGGACGACCGTGGCGTGGCCGAAGTGGCCATGGTGCGCAGCGACAAGATGAACGCGATCGACGCGGCGATGTTCCGCGCGCTGGTCGCGGCCGTCGACCAACTGCGCAACGATGCACGCGTGCGTGTGGTGGTGTTGCATGGCGAAGGCCGCGCGTTTTGCGCCGGGCTCGACATGGGCCGCTTCCAGCAGATGGGCTCGGGCGCCACGTCGGGCACCCTGGGCACCGACCTGCTCGCGCGCACCCACGGCCTGGCCAACGACGCCCAGCAGGTGGCCTGGGGCTGGCGCGAGCTTCCGGTGCCGGTGATCGCCGCGGTGCACGGTGTGGCCTTCGGCGGCGGCTTGCAGATTGCGCTCGGCGCCGACATCCGCTGTGTGCACCCCGACACGAAACTCGCGGTGATGGAGATCAAGTGGGGCCTGGTGCCCGACATGGCGGGCTGCGTGTTCCTCGGCGAGCTGGTGCGTGCCGACGTGGCGCGCGAGCTGACCTTCACCGGCCGTGTGGTCTCGGGCGTCGAGGCGCAGCAGCTGGGCCTGGCCACACGCGTCAGCGACGACCCGCTGGCCGAGGCGCGTGCGCTGGCGGCACAGATCGCGGGCATGAGCCCCGATGCCATCCGCGCCGGCAAGCGGCTCTTGAACGGCTCGTCACCGATGCGCGCCGCCGAGGTGCTGATGGCCGAGTCGGTGGAGCAGAAGGCCCTGATCGGCAGCCCCAACCAGCGCGAAGCCGCACTGGCCGGGCTGGAGAAACGCGCGCCGGTGTTTCGCTGAACACTCAATCTCCGTTCGCCCTGAGCCTGTCGAAGGGCCCCTGTGCACGGCACTGGCTTCGACAGGCTCAGCAGCCCGAGCGGGGGAGTCGAAGAGCGCTCAGGCTCTCAGTCGGCGCTGACGGTGCGGCCTGCCGCCCAGGCGCGCAAGGCCTGCACCGCCTCAGACCGTGTCACCGACAGCGGCTTGGTGCGCCGCAGCTCGGCGCCCACGTGCGTGGCATCGGCCTGCGTGTTGGCAGCGTGCGCTTCGTAGCGCGAGGCCACCACCGCGGCCTCGATCTCGGCGCCTGAATACCCTTCGCTGCGCTCGACCAGCGCCTGCAACGCGACCTCGTTGAAGCCCACCTTGTGGCGGCCGAGGTGGATGCGGAAGATGGCCTCACGCACCGTGCGGTCGGGCAGGTCGACAAAGAAGATCTCGTCGAAGCGGCCCTTGCGCATCAGCTCGGGCGGCAGGCTCTCGATGTCGTTGGCGGTGGCCACCATGAAGACGCTGGAGCGGCGCTCGGCCATCCAGGTGAGCAAGGTGCCGAGCATGCGTTTGCCGGCGCCGGTGTCGCCGTCGCCGCTGCCGCTGGCGAGGCCTTTTTCGATCTCGTCCATCCACAGCACACAGGGCTGCATCGCATCGGCCACACGCAGCGCCTCGCGCAGCTTGCGTTCGCTCTCGCCCTGGAACTTGTCGAACAGCGCGCCGAAATCCATGCGAAACAGCGGCAGCTGCCACGACGAAGCAATCGCCTTCGCGGCCAGGCTCTTGCCCGCACCCTGCACGCCCAGCAGCAACATGCCGCGCGGGGGTGGCAGGCCCGAGGTGTCGGGCTGCAAGAAGGGCACGCGCCGCGCGGCCAGCCACTTCTTCAGCGCCACCATGCCGGCCACGTCGTTCATCGACGGCAGGCGCTGCTCGAAGACCAGCAGCTCGGCCACCCCGAGCGACTCGTTCTTGGCCGACAACACCGTGGCCAGGTCGGCGGCGGTGATCTGCCCGTCGCTCAGGGCCAGGCGCACCATGTGGCGCACCGAGGCTTCGGGCAGACCGACCATGTGGCGCAGCAGCGATTGCAGCGTGTCGCGGCAACCCGACACGTCGCGCCCCGACTGGCCACGCAGGCGGCCCATCTCGGCGGTGAACACCTTCTGCACCCGCTCCAGCGTCATCGGCTCCACCTCGAAGCGGCTGCTGAAGGGCGAGAGCTCGTTCGGCAGGTCGAGGTCGTGGCCCACCAGCACCAGCTGGCGGCCTTCTTTTTCGCACTTGAGCGCGAGCTCTTTCATCGCACGCGTGATCACCGGGTTGCTCAGGTACGGGTGCACGTCGAGCAGCAGCACGATGGCCGCCGCATCCAGGCGCTCGATCTGCGCGAGTGCCTGCGGCAGCTCCTTGGTGTCGTTGGCATTGCTGCTGCCGTCTTCTTTCTTGCCGAAGTCGAGCAGGCTCAGTTTCAAACCATGCGCCACCCGCAGCCCACGGCTGACCGACCAGCTCCACACCTCGCGGTCGGTGCGCTTGGCCACCTCGGCAAACAAGGCCAGCACACGTGGTTCTTCATGGGTTTCGATCACCAGCACCGGCGTGCGGGTGGCCAGCAGGTCGAGCAGGGTCTGGGTTTGGGCAGGTGTGGGCATGGGTGGGTGTCAGGCCAGGGTCGCTAAACGCCGCGTGTGCGGTCGGTCTTGAACTGCAGGGCAAACGCGGCGAAGCGGCCTTCGTCTAGCGCCTCGCGCACCTCGCGCATCAGGTTCACGTAGTAGTGCAGGTTGTGGATGCTCGCGAGCATCGGGCCCAGCATCTCGCCACAGCGGTCGAGGTGGTGCAAATACGCGCGGCTGAAGTTCTTGCAGCAGTGGCAGCTGCAGGTCTCATCGATCGGCCGCTCGTCGGTCTTGTAGCGGGCGTTGCGCAAGCGCAGGTCACCGAAGCGGGTGAACAAGTGGCCGTTGCGCGCGTTGCGGGTCGGCATCACGCAGTCGAACATGTCGACGCCGGCACCCACGCCCTCGACCAGGTCTTCGGGGGTGCCCACGCCCATCAGGTAACGCGGCTTGTGGGCCGGCAGCTTGTGCGGTGTGTGCGCCATGATGCGTTGCATCTCGTGCTTGGGCTCGCCCACGCTGACACCACCGATCGCGTAACCCGGCAGGTCGAGCTCGACAAGCGAGTTCAGCGACTCCTCGCGCAGGTGCTCGAACATTCCGCCCTGCACGATGCCGAACAAGGCGTTGGGGTTCTCCAGTCGTGTGAACTCGGTGAGGCAGCGTCGCGCCCAGCGCAGGCTCAGCTCCATCGACACGCGGGCCTCTTTTTCGGTCGTGATGTGGCCCTTGGTCTCGTATGGCGTGCACTCGTCGAACTGCATCACGATGTCGCTGTTGAGCACGCGCTGCACCTGCATGCTCACCTCGGGGGTGAGAAAGAGCTTGTCGCCGTTGACGGGTGACGCGAACTTCACACCCTCTTCGCTGATCTTGCGCATCTCGCCCAGGCTCCACACCTGGAAGCCGCCGCTGTCGGTGAGGATGGGTTTGTTCCAGGCCTCGAAACGGTGCAGGCCGCCGAACTGGGTGAGGATGTCGAGCCCCGGGCGCAGCCACAGGTGGAAGGTGTTGCCAAGGATGATCTGCGCGCCCATGTCTTCGAGCGACGAAGGCATCACGCCTTTCACCGTGCCGTAGGTGCCCACGGGCATGAACACCGGTGTTTCGACCACGCCGTGGTTGAGGGTGAGGCGGCCCCGCCGAGCGAGGCCTTCAGTCTTGAGCAGATCAAAGGTGAGCATGGGCGAATTGTCTCAGCTCACCTCGCCGGGTCGCTTGGCGCCTGTGTTGGTACCGCGCAGCGCAACGGCTTTGCACGTACGTGCAAGTCGTTGCGCCAGGTCAAGGAGCGTTTTCCCCGGCGTCGCACACTGATTCGGGCCCAAGGCCTGACACGCCGTCACGCCACCCCACGGTTTGCAAGGGAGCGCCCCCAATGAGCACCACCTCCGATCACACCGCAAGGCCGCGCGGCCCGGGCCGTTTGTTGCAGGCGCTGGAGTCGCGTGTGCTGCTGGAGCTCGGCGCCGCGCTCGCATCACGCCCACTGTGGGGGCTGGCGCCCGAAGGCGACGGCCACTCGGTGCTGGTGCTGCCCGGCCTGGCCGCCGGTGACGAAAGCACCCGCGTGCTGCGCGCTTTTCTCAGCTCGCGCAACTTCGACGCACAGGCCTGGAAACAGGGCCGCAACCTCGGGCTGCGCCCCGGCGTGCTCGACCGCACGCGCAAGCGGCTGCACGAGATCGCACGCCAGAGCGGGCGCAAGGTCAGCCTCGTCGGCTGGAGCCTGGGCGGCGTGTACGCACGCGAGCTGGCCAAGGAGTTCCCCGACATCACCCGGCAGGTGATCACTCTGGGTTCACCCTTCACCGGCCACCCGCGCGAGACCAATGCCTGGCGCCTGTATGAGTTCGTGAGCGGCCACCGAATCGGCACCGAAGACATCCACGAGCCCTTGCGCACCACACCGCCGGTGCCCACCACCTCGATCTGGAGCCGCACCGATGGCGTGGTCTCGTGGCGCTGCAGCGTCGAGCGTGGCCACCATGAAGCCGAGAACATCGTGGTCGAGAGCAGCCACCTCGGGCTGGGTGTCAACCCGGCCGTGCTGTACGCCATTGCCGACCGGCTGTCGCAACCCGAAGGGCAATGGAAGCCCTTCGAGCGCCACGGTGCACTCAAGCACCTTTTCTACCGCGACCCGCAGCGGGTCTGAGCTTCAGCCCTCACGCGGGGCCCGCGGCCGCTCGCTCAGGGCGTCGAGCATGGCCGGGTCGTCCTCGATCACGGTGATGCGGCGCCCCGCCAGCGCTTGGGCCGCCGCCGGGGCAGGGCCAGGCACAGGGCCACAAGCAAGGTCCAGAACGGCGGCATGGCCCACAGCCTACCGTGCAGCAAGGCCACCGTGGGCGCCTTGCGGTTCGGCCATTTGGCCGATTCAGCCAGTTTGTCGCACCAACAGCATCGCGTCGCCGTAGCTGAAGAAGCGGTAACCCTTCACGACCGCGTGGCGGTAGAGCGACATCACGTGCTCGTAACCCGCGAAGGCGCTGACCAGCATCAACAGCGTGCTCTTGGGCAGATGGAAGTTGGTGACCAGCACATCGACCACGCGGAACTGAAAGCCCGGCGTGATGAAGATGTCGGTGTCACGGCTGCCGGCTTGCAGACTGCCTTCGCGCGATGCCGATTCGAGCGCGCGCAAGGTGGTGGTGCCGACCGAGACCACGCGGCCACCGGCGGCGCGCGTGGCCGCGATCGCGTCCACCGTGGCCTGCGGCACCTCGAACCACTCGCTGTGCATCTTGTGCTCGGCCAGGTTCTCGCTGCGCACCGGCTGGAAGGTGCCGGCCCCCACGTGCAGCGTGACACTCGCGCTGCCGATGCCACGCTCGCGCAAGGCGCTCAGCACGCCTTCGTCGAAATGCAGCGCTGCCGTGGGCGCGGCAGCGGCGCCCGGCTTGGCGGCAAACACGGTCTGGTAGCGGCGCTCGTCGTCGGCATCGTCGGCGTGCGTGATGTAGGGCGGCAGCGGCACGTGGCCATGCGCCTCGATCAGCGCAAACGGCTCGCTCGGGAAGCGCAGGTGAAAGAGCGAGTTCTCCGGGCCACCGCGGCCGAGCATCTCGGCGTCGAAGCTCCTGTCGCCGTGCGTGAAGCGGATCACCGCGCCCGGCTTGGGCGACTTGCTGGCGCGCAGGTGCAGCATCACCTCGTTGTGGGGCAGCACCCGCTCGACCAGGGCTTCGACCGAGCCGCCCGTCGCCTTGGCGCCCAGCAGGCGTGCCTTGATCACCCGCGTGTCGTTGAACACCAGCAGGTCACCCGCGCGCAGCAGCGCGGGCAGCTCGCGAAAGATGCGGTCGAGAGGGGGTGTGATGCTGCCGTCGAGCAGCCGTGACGCGCTGCGCTCGGCCGCAGGGTGCTGAGCGATCAGCTCGGGGGGCAGCTCGAAATCGAAGTCGGCGAGCGTGAAGGGGCGTGTCATGCCGCAAAATTGTCCCATGCCCACCGACACCCCCACCTCCGCGCGCAAGGAGAAATCCGCGCCGCAGAAGGCGATGGAGAAGCTGGGGCTGGTGCGCGACATCGACCTCGCGTTGCACATCCCGCTGCGCTACGAAGACGAAACGCGCATCACGCCGATCCGCGACCTGCGCGACGGCGACATCGCGCAGGTGGAAGGCGTGGTGAGCGATTGCCAGATCCAGTTCCGCCCGCGCCGGCAGCTGGTGGTGAAGCTCGACGATGGCAGCGGCGAACTCGTTCTGCGCTTTCTCAACTTCTACCCCAACCACCAGAAGACACTCGCCGCCGGCAACCGCGTGAGGGTGCGCGGTGAAGCGCGTGGTGGCTTCTTCGGGCTGGAGATGGTGCACCCCTCGTTCAAGAGCGTGGACGCCGAAACACCGCTCGCCACCGCACTGACGCCGGTGTACCCGACCAGTGCCACGCTGCCGCAGGCCTACCTGCGAAAGGCCATCGCCTCGGGCCTGCAGCGTGCCGACCTGGGCGAGCTGATCCCGCCGGAGCTGCTGCCTCGGGGCTCCTGGAACCTGCGCGATTCGCTGCGTTTCTTGCACCACCCCACACCCGACGTCAGCCTGGGTGAGCTCGAAGACAAGACCCACCCGGCCTGGCAGCGGCTCAAGTTCGAGGAGCTGCTGGCGCAGCAGTTGTCGCAGCTGCAGGCCAAGAACGAACGTGCGCTGCAACGCGCCCCACGCTTCACGGTGCGTGCCGGCGGCCTGCAAGAAAAGCTGCTCGCGGCCCTGCCCTTCAGCCTGACCGCCGCACAGCGACGCGTGGTCGAAGAGATCGCGCTCGACCTGCAGCGCGAGGTGCCGATGCATCGCTTGCTGCAAGGCGACGTGGGCTCGGGCAAGACGGTGGTGGCGGCACTCGCCGCCGCCATCGCGATGAACGAGGGCTGGCAATGTGCGTTGATGGCGCCGACCGAAATCCTCGCCGAGCAGCACTTTCGCAAGCTGGTGCAGTGGCTGGAGCCGCTGGGCATCCAGACCGCGTGGCTCACCGGCAGCCGCAAGGGCAAGAAACGTGCAGAGATGCTGGCACGTGTGGCCTCGGGCGAGGCGGCGCTGGTGGTGGGCACGCATGCGGTGATCCAGAGCGAGGTGCAATTCGCCCGCCTGGGGCTCGCAATCATCGACGAGCAGCACCGCTTCGGCGTGGCCCAGCGCCTCGCCCTGCGCGACAAGCTGGAGCAGCAGGCGCTGGAGCCGCACCTGCTGATGATGAGCGCCACGCCCATCCCGCGCACGCTCGCGATGACGCTCTTTGCCGACCTCGACGTGAGCACCATCGACGAGCTGCCGCCGGGCCGCACGCCGATCGTCACCAAGGTGTTCAGCGACCACAAGCGCGAGGGCGTGATCCGCACCATTGCCGCCGAGGTGGCGCAGGGCAAGCAGGTCTACTGGGTCTGCCCGCTGATTGAAGAAAGCGAGAAGCTCGACCTGCAGAACGCCACCGCCACGCATGAGCAGCTGAGCGCCGCCCTGCCCGGCCACAGCGTGGGCCTGCTGCACGGCCGCATGAACGCCACCGACAAGGCGGCGGTGATGGCGCAGTTCACGGCCGGCGACATGAAGGTGCTGGTGAGCACCTCGGTGATCGAGGTCGGCGTCGACGTGCCCAACGCCAGCCTGATGGTGATCGAACACGCCGAACGCTTCGGCCTGTCGCAACTGCACCAGCTGCGTGGCCGCGTGGGCCGCGGCTCGGTTGCGAGCGTGTGTGTGCTGCTCTACACCTCGCCGCTGTCGGACACCGGCAAGTCGCGCCTGAAGGCCATGGCCGAGACGAACGACGGTTTCGAGATCGCCCGCCGCGACCTGGAGATCCGCGGGCCGGGCGAGTTTCTCGGGGCGCGCCAATCGGGGGCGCCGCTGCTGCGCTTTGCCGACCTCACGCTCGATGAGCCGCTGGTGCACGTGGCGCGACAAGCCGCCACGCGGCTGCTCACCAGCCAGCCGCATGTGGCCGAGCAGCACGTGGCACGCTGGCTGGGCAGCAAGGCGGAGTTCCTGAAGGCCTGATCCGGCCGTGTGACGTTCGTCCTTAGGCAGCCCGCCCACACTCGGCTAGATTGGCCCGCTGTTGGCACCACCCCGTTCGGAGGCTTTCCATGAACCTGATCCAGCGTGTTCAAGACATCTTGCTCAGACCCATCCCCACCTGGCCGGTGATCGAGCAGGAGACCACCGATGTGGCCACCATCTACAAGAGTTACCTGATCTACCTCGCTGCGATCCCGGCACTGGCGGGCTTCATCGGCATGACGCTGATCGGCGTGGGCGGCTTCGGCATGAACATGCGCATGCCTTTCATGTGGGGCCTGACCAACCTGGTGGTGGGCTACGTGCTCTCGCTGGTGATGGTGTTCGTGCTGGCGCTGATCGTCGACGCGCTCGCACCCACCTTCAACGGCACCAAGAGCCAGATCAACGCGCTCAAGCTGGTGGCCTATGGCGCCACGGCTGGTTTCGTGGGCGGCATCTTCAGCCTGATCCCGTCGCTGGGTGTGCTGGGCCTGCTGGCCGCGCTCTACTCCATCTACCTCATCTACACCGGCATTCCGGTGCTGATGAAATGCCCGCAAGACAAGGCCGTGGCCTACACCGCGGTGGTGGTGGTGTGCGGCATCGTCGCGGGCCTCGTGATCGGTGCCGTGACCGCAGCACTCACGCCGTCGCGCGGTTTCGGGCACATGGGCGGCATGGGCGGAGGCAGCGACGTGACCCTCACCACCCCGCGCGGCGAGGTGAAGATCGACACCTCGAAGATGGAAGCCATGGCCAAGAAGCTCGAAGAGGCCCAGAAGACCGGCGACCCCGCCGCCACCGGCAAGGCCTTGTCCGAAGCGATGGGCGCAATGGCCGGCGTGAGCGGCGAGCCGATCGCGCCGCAAGAGCTGAAGGCCTTGTTGCCCGAGAGCCTGGGCGAGTTGAAGCGCGACTCGATCGAGGCCCAGGGCAACCAGGCCATGGGCCTCGCGGGCTCATCGGCCAAGGCGAGCTATGCGGCCGACAGCCAGCGCGTGAGGCTGTCGATCACCGACATCGGCGGCATGGCCGGCATGGCCGCGCTCGCCGGCTGGGCCAGCTCCACCCTCGACCGGGAAACCCCCGACCGGGTGGAGAAGGTCTACAAGCAAGGCCAGCGCACGGTGCGCGAGCGCTACCGCAAGGACGGCAGCCAGGGCGAGTACACCGTGATCCTCGCCAATGGCGTGGTGGTCGAGGCCGATGGCCGGCGGGTCGAGATGCCGGCGCTGAAGAACATCGTCGAAGGGCTCGACCTCGCCAAGCTCGAAGCGATGAAGCGCCCCGCCAAGAGTTAAGAGCCGAAGTGCATCTGGTACTTGGCGCCGTCTGAGAACTGGCAGGCGCCGGTGCCCATGGTCGGCCCGGTGATCAGGTACTCGCACTGCGCGTTGACGCCCTTGGGGCCGAAGGCGTTGGCAATGCCGCGCCGGCCGCTGAAGCTGCGCTGGTTCAGGCCCAGCACTTCGTTGTAGATGCGGCCGAAGGCGGCGTAACTCGCGTCGACGCGCGTGGCCTCGCCCTGCAGCATGTCGCCCAGGTAGCTGAGCGTGAAACTGCCGCGGCCGGTGTGGTGGTCGACCACCGTGGCGGTGATCAGCCCGCCCTTGTTGGCCTGCGGGTTGAGGGGGTACAGGCGCGCACTCATCACGCTGGGTTGTGGCGGGCCAGGCGGCGCGGGTGGCGTGATCACGGTGACGCTGCCGCCCTGGCGGGCGCCCGGGCCGTCTTGGTGGATCGGGTAACCCTGGCCGGTGTGGGGGTCGATGGGCACCACGTAACAGGCTGACAGGGTGGCGGCCACCAGCGCGGCCAGGGTGCTCTGGGCAAAACGGGTGGTGAACACAGCGCGCGAACGCGGTTGACTCATACAAGGCTTTCGATGCACGGCACATGCCGAGCCGGGAGAATCGGCCCCGCTGCCCTGGCCGGCAAGCGCCAAGCCTTGCGGTATCACAAGGTGATGCCGTCGGGCGCATGACGCGAGACGGCGGCTGGGCTATTCTGCGCGGCATGACATTGACCGAACTTCGCTACATCGTGGCTGTCGCCTGCGGAGGGCGAAAGAGGGGCCTCACGGAACGTGGGGATCGCAGCCCGCAGCAGGCGGTGGGCAACTGCGACACGCGCACCTCCAACGAAGGCAAGTCATGACGCTGACCGAGTTGCGCTACATCGTCGCGGTTGCCAGAGAAAAGCACTTCGGTCGCGCCGCCGAAGCCTGCTTTGTTTCGCAGCCCACCCTCAGCGTCGCCATCAAGAAGCTCGAAGAAGAGCTCGACGTCAAGCTCTTCGAGCGCGGCGCCAACGAAGTGAGCGTCACGCCGCTGGGCGAAGAGATCGTGCGCCAGGCGCAATCGGTCATCGAGCAGGCGGCCAGCATCAAGGAGATCGCCAAACGCGGCAAGGACCCGGTCTCGGGCCCGCTGCGCCTGGGCGTGATCTACACCATCGGCCCCTACCTGCTGCCTGACCTGGTCAAGCAGTGCATCGAGCGCGTGCCGCAGATGCCGCTGATGCTGCAGGAGAACTTCACGGTCAAGCTGTTGGAGATGCTGCGCACCGGCGAGCTCGACTGCGCCATCATCGCCGAGCCCTTCCCCGACACCGGCCTCGCGGTGGCACCGCTCTACGACGAGCCCTTCATGGTGGCCGTGCCCACCAGCCACCCGCTCGCCAAGCGCAAGAGCATCAGCGCCGAAGAGTTGAAAAAAGAAACCATGCTGCTGCTCGGCACCGGCCACTGCTTTCGCGACCACGTGCTGGAGGTGTGCCCCGAGTACGCGCGCTTCTCGAGCGACGCCGAAGGCATCCGCAAGAGCTTCGAGGGCTCGTCGCTGGAGACCATCAAGTACATGGTGGCCTCGGGCATGGGCGTGACGGTGGTGCCGCAGCTGAGCGTGCCGAAAGACCAGCAGGCGCATGTGCGCTACGTGGCCTTCAGCGAGCCGGTGCCCACCCGCCGCGTGGTGCTCGCGTGGCGGCGCACCTTCACCCGCTACGAGGCGATCGCCGCCTTGCGCAACGCCATCTACGCGTGCCCGCTGGAAGGCGTGCACCGAGTCTCTTGAACCCGCCCCGCAGAGGAAGAACCCCATGGCCAAGAAAACCAAACCCGCCGTTGCCGCCAGCGGCATGCAGATCAACATCGGCATCAGCGAAAAAGACCGCGGCGCGATTGCCGGCGGCCTGAGCCGCTTGCTCGCCGACACCTACACGCTCTACCTCACCACCCACAACTTCCACTGGAACGTCACGGGGCCGATGTTCAACACGCTGCACCAGATGTTCATGGTGCAGTACACCGAGCTGTGGACCGCGGTCGACCCCATCGCCGAGCGCATCCGCTCGCTGGGCCATGCGGCGCCGGGCTCGTATGCGCAGTTCGGTGCGCTGGCCTCGATCAAGGACGCGCCCACCACACCGCCCAAGGCGCTGGAGATGGTGCGCATCCTGGTCGATGGCCACGAGGCCGTGGCACGCACCGCGCGCAGCATCTTCCCGCTGGCCGACAAGGCCGGCGACGAACCCACCGCCGACCTGCTCACGCAGCGCCTGACGGTGCATGAGCAGACCGCATGGATGCTGCGCAGCCTGCTGGAGGCCTGATGGAAGCCGCCCCGACCAGGGTGGCCATCGTGACGTTCGACGGCTTCAACGAGCTCGATTCGTTCATCGCGCTCGGCCTGCTGAACCGCCTGCGCCCGCAGGGCTTCACGGCCGAGATCACCGGCCCGGGCACCCACCTCACGTCGATGAACGGGGTGAGCGTGGAAGTGCAGCGCCCGCTGGAGTTTGCGAACGAGGCCGAGGTGGTGCTCTTCGGCAGCGGCATCTACACCCGCGCCATCGCCGAGAACGCCGCGCTGATGGACCGTCTCACGCTCGACCCGCTGCGCCAGCTGCTCGGGGCGCAATGTTCGGGCACGCTGCTGCTCGCACGCCTGGGCCTCATCGGCAACATGCCGGCGTGCACCGACAACACCACCAAACCCTGGGTGGTGCAAGCCGGCGTGCGGGTGGTCGACGAGCCTTTTCATGCGCGCGGCCCGGTGGCCACGGCGGGCGGCTGCATGGCCTCGCAGTACCTCGCCACCTGGGTGATGCTCAAACGTGCCGGCCTGGCCGCTACCGAGCAGGCACTGCACTACGTGGCGCCGGTGGGCGAGAAAGACGAGTACGTGAAGAAACTCGTCGGCGTCGTACAGCCCTTCGTGGGCGAGGTGCTAGCGGGCTGACTCGGTCGGCGTCACCGACCAGCGGCGCTGCACTTCACCCGCAGCGTTGACGCTCTCGAGGTGCACGCCAAAGCCCCACAAGCGGGCCACGTGCTTGAGCACCTCGTTCGCGCCATCGTGCAAGGGCCGGTCGTTGTGCTGTGCATGGCGCAGCGTCAATGAGCGGTCACCACGCAGGTTGACGCTCCAGACCTGGATGTTGGGCTCGCGTGCCCCCAGGTCGTATTGGTGCGACAAGGCTTCGCGCACACGGCGGTAGCCGCTGTCATCGTGAATGGCCGAGACCTCCAGCTCTTCGTCCTTCTCGTCGTCGAGGATGGAGAAGAAGCGGAACTCGCGCATCAGGTTGGGCGAGAGGTACTGGCCGACGAAGCTCTCGTCCTTGAAGTTGCGCATCGCGTGGTCGATGGTTTCGAGCCAGTCCTTGCCGGCGATGTCGGGGAACCACAGGCGGTCTTCGTCGGTCGGGGCTTCGCAGATGCGCTTGATGTCGGTGTACATCGCAAAACCCAGCGCATAGGGGTTGATGCCGCTGTAGCCGCGGTCGCCCACACGCGGCTGGTAGACCACGTTGGTGTGCGACTTGAGCCACTCGATCATCATGCCGTCGGTGAGGTAGCCGTCGTCGTACATGGTGTTGAGCAGCTTGTGGTGCCAGAAGGTGGCCCAGCCTTCGTTCATCACCTGCGTTTGCCGCTGCGGGTAGAAATACTGCGCGACCTTGCGCACGATGCGCACGATCTCGCGCTGCCAGGGCTCCAGCAGCGGCGCGTTCTTCTCGATGAAGTACAGCAGGTTCTCCTGCGGCTCTTCGGGGAAGCGGCGCGCCTGCGCTTCTTCGGCGGCCTTGTCGGCGCGCTTCGGCAGCGTGCGCCACATCTCGTTGACCTGCTGCTGCGCGTAGGCCTCGCGGTCCTTGCGGTCGGCGAGCTCCTGAGCGAGCGACTTGCGGCTCGGCCGGCGGTAGCGGTCGACGCCGTGGTTCATCAGCGCGTGGCAGCTGTCGAGCAGCTCTTCAACGGCATCGAGACCATGGCGCTCTTCGCAGTCGGTCACGTAGTTCTTGGCATAGACCAGGTAGTCGATGATCGACGCCGCGTCGGTCCACATGCGGAACAGGTAGTTGCCCTTGAAGAAGCTGTTGTGGCCATACGCCGCATGCGCGATCACGAGGGCCTGCATGGCCATCGTGTTCTCTTCCATCAGGTAGCTGATGCAGGGGTTGCTGTTGATGACGATCTCATACGCGAGGCCCATGTGGCCACGCTTGTAGTTCTTCTCGGTCGAGATGAACTCCTTGCCGTAGCTCCAGTGGCGGTAGTTGACCGGCATGCCGACCGACGCATACGCATCCATCATCTGCTCGGCAGTGATGATCTCCAGCTGGTTCGGGTAGGTGTCGAGGCCGAAGCGCTTGGCCGTGGCCTTGATGACCTCGTGGTAGCGCTCGATCAGGTCGAACGACCAGTCGCTGGGCGCGGGCAGCGGCTCGCGCATGCGCACCGGCGCCACGATGTCGGCGGCACGGCGGCGCGGCGCGTCGATCCATTGCTCCTTGCGGCGTTCTTCACCCCACGGCGGGTCAACGTGAGCACTCATGCGGCGGCCCCTTCCTTCTTGAACAACTGACGGAATACCGGGTAGATCTGCGAGGCTTCGGTCACCTTGCGGATGGCGAAGTCTTTCGCGTCGGCGGCGAGGGCGGCGTACTCGTCCCACAGGTTCTGCTCTTCTTCAGCCACCTGCACATAAGCGAAGTAGCGGCACAGCGGCAAGATGTTGTTGGCCAGCAGCTCGCGGCAGCGGCCGCTGTCGTGATGCCAGTTGTCACCGTCGCTGGCCTGCGCGCCGTAGATGTTCCATTCGCTGGTCGGGTAGCGGGCCTTGGCGATCTCTTCCATCAGCACCAGCGCGCTCGACACCACGGTGCCGCCGGTTTCGGTGGAGTGGAAGAAGTTCTGCTCGTCGACCTCTTGCGCCTGCGTGTGGTGGCGGATGAAGACGATGTCGATGCGCTCGTAGTGGCGCGTGAGAAACAGGTACAGCAGGATGAAGAAGCGTTTGGCCAGGTCCTTGCGTGCTTCGTCCATCGAGCCCGACACGTCCATCAGACAAAACATCACCGCCTTCGACGTGG
>NZ_JADMJX010000118.1:52214-90108 GCF_018780185.1 Rhizobacter sp. | reverse complement strand
GCCGCCGCGCCATAGGCTGCAGCCCGCTCCGACCATGAATCGACGGTGCCGCGCAAGGTGATGAGCGAGCCGTCGGCAATCACCTCGATGTGGCGGGCCTCGCGCTCGGCATGGCGCGTCATCGCTTCGCGGATGCGCTCGGCCACGTTGGCGGGCACGGCTCGCGCTTTCAGCGTGATGGTGTTGTTGACACCCAGCACGCCGGTCAGGCTGCGCACCGCCTTCTCGGCATGGTGGCGCTGGAAGTTCCATTCGACCTCGCCCGCCAGGGTGACCCACCCCTTCTCGACCTTGGCGCGGATCGACTCGTGCGGCACCAGCGAATGCCAGGCCAATACGTTGTTGACGGCCGCAGCGATCTCGGAGTCACTGCGTTTGTGCGCGGGGTCGAGGCGCACGTCGAGCTCGACCGCCACCGCCCTGACCCCCTTGACCCGTTGCACCACGCGCTCGACGGCGTGCTTCTCGGCAAACGTCTCCAGGTGGCCGGTCAGCGTGACCACGCCGTCTTTCGCCGCCACGCCGACGTGGGCGGCATTCACGGCCGGGTCCCACTCCAGCTCGGCCAACACATCCTTGCGCAGTTGTTCATCGGTCTTCATGGCTGTGCCTCCAGTCGGATCACGCGTCACCAGGGTGGGCCACGCCGTACCTGGCGAGGCCCTTGAAAACCGAAGCTACGCTTTCGCAGGCAGCGCCACTTGAGTTTGCGCAATCGAGCCCGGCGCCACGGCAGTTGCCATTCCCTGCGGGTGCGGCTGAAGTTGCGCCACCTCAACAATGGCCCTGACCCGGGTCGGTATCGTGAAGCCCTTGGTTCAGTGCAAGGGGTCCAACATGAGCTTCGTTTCAAAGGTGATATTCGCCGCCGCCGTCGCGGCAGCATCGGCATCGTCCATGGCCCAGGTGGGCAGCCCCGGCCCCAAGACGCAGCTGTCAGGCCCGGCGAGCAGTGGCCCCGACATGGGCATGGGGCGCAGGGGCCATTGGGGCCGCAGCTACACCCCGGGCTGGGCCATGATGACCCAGCAAGAGCGCGACGAGCACCGCGAGCGCATGCGCTCGATGCAGTCCTACGACGAATGCAAGGCCTATCGGCAGCAGCACCACGAGAAGATGGTCGAGCGAGCCAAGGAGCGCGGCGCCAAGCCGCCCCTCGAACCTCGCCGCGATGCGTGCGGTGGCCTGAAGCGCTGACAACGGCGAGACAGGCCCCTGGCCGACGGGCACGGCCGGCGAAGAAAAGCGCCGGCCCGCTTGGCCTATGCGCCTGGTCGCCGCGATGACCCAAGCCGCTTGGCAAAGAACGCCAGGATCTCGTCTCGCGCAGCGATCGTCGGTTGGCCGGCTTCATCGATCAAGTGGGCGGTGACCACGCTGTGCGGCGTCTTGACGTAGCGAGTGAAAAAGGGCGGCGTGTCGGGGCTGGCCGCGCTGTCGGGCAGCACATGGGGCACGAAGCGCTCACCGAGTGCTTCGGCATAGGCCGCGAAGCGCTGTGCCGTGCAGACCCGGTCGCCGGCGAAACGGTAGGCGATGACGCTGAGGTCGTCACGCTCCAGCCTTTGCCTGATCGCACTCAGCTCGGCGGGTGATATCTCCAGGCCGGCTGGGTCGTCCAGCGGCAACGACGGCTGGCACACCACCGGGGCCAGCACCGCCGGCTCGAGCATCATCGTCAGCGCGAAGTTGCCGGTGAAGCACATGCCGATGGCACCCACCCCCGGGCCGCCGCACTCCTGGTGCGCTTGTCTGGCCAGCGCGCGCAGCCACTGTGTCACGGGGCTTGCCAGATTGGCACCGAAGGCGCGGAACTCCGCGCTGATGCAAGCACGCTTGAACACCGCGGCGCCTTCTTCGGCCCCCGGCACCGCACCGTCGCGGCCAAACAGCGAGGGCATGTAGACCGTGAAACCCGCTTCGCGCACCCAGCGCGCAAAACGGGCCACCTGCGGGCTGATGCCCGGCATCTCGGCCATGACGATCACGGCCGGGCCGGTGCCGCTCACATGCACCCGCTTCGGTGTGGCATCGAGAGTGACTTCGCGTGGCGTGAAGTCGCTGAGTGGGTCGTCGGTGTGGAGCTCCGGGTGTGTCATGTGGCCTGCTGCCCTGTGGTGAACAAGAGCTTCCATTGCGCCGCGTTTCAGGCCTGATTACCATGGTCTGAATGCACATCTTTGTTGCCGATTCAGCCAATGTTTGATTTCACGATCCTGCTGCTGCCCGGTGCCTACGCGAGCAGCGTGGCGGTCACGCTCGACATGCTCGGCGCCGCTGCGGCGGTCGCGCCCCGGCTGGGCGTGCCCGTGCCGCGCTGGCGTGTGCTGGCGGCGGGCGGCCACCCGGTTCACCTGAGCGGTGGCCTGTCGTTGGCGGCCAGGCCCTTGCCGCGGGCGCTGCGCGACGACGGTGCCATCTGGGTGGTGCCCGGCCTCGGCCTCGACAGCGCCCGGCTCGCGCGCGAACGCCTGCAACAAGCCGACGCGCAGGCGGCGATACGCGCGCTGCGCACCCACGCTGGGCGCGGCGGCACGGTGGCCGCGTCGTGCTCGGCGGTGTTTCTGCTGCAGGCGGCCGGCTTGCTGTCGGGGCGCAAGGTCACCACCTCGTGGTGGCTGGCGGCCAGCCTGCGCGAGCTCGAGCCGGGCTGCACCGTCGATGCCAACCGCATGGTCTGCGCCAACGGCCCGGTGATCACCGCAGGCGCGGCCTTCGCCCAGACCGACCTGATGCTGCACCTGCTGCGCACCCGCTTCGGCGCGCCGCTGGCCAAGGCGGTGTCACGCCTGCTGCTGGTCGACGCGCGCGAGGCCCAGGCCCCGTTCGTGGTGCCAGAGTTGCTGGCCAATGGCAACGAGCTGGTGGCCCGCGTCATCGCCCGGGTCACGGCGGCCATGCCGACACCGCCTGCCATCCCCGAGCTGGCGCGCGAGCTCGGCATGTCGGAGCGCAGCCTGGCACGCCACATCAAGGCCAGCACCGGCCAGAGCACGCTGGCCCTGGTGCAGAGCGTGCGGCTGAACAAGGCGCGTGTGCTGCTGGAGAGCAGCCGCCTGTCGGTGGAACAAGTGGCCGAACAGGTGGGTTACGGTGACGCCACGGCCCTGTGGCGCTTGATGCGGCGCGTGACCGGGCTGACACCTGGGCAGCTGCGGGCCGCCCAGGTGTCGGCGTAAAAGCCGCCCTGGCTTTGACGGCTACGCCGCCACCGCCTCGGCATGGTCCGCACGGCGCAAGTAGCGCGTGATCTCGTTGGCCGCACTGGTCGCCCCATCTGTCTCGGCATAGAGGCCCTGCACCCGCAACGCCTGCTGGCGAAACCGCGGCTCCGAGATCAGCCGCTGAATCGCTGCCGTCGTGTGCTCGCCGGCCACGTGCCGCGGCGCCACGGCCAGGGCCATGCCCTGGCGCACGGCGAGATCGACGTTCAGCTCCTGCTCGGGGTGCAGCGGGATGCCGACCAAGGGCGTGCCGCTGTACATGGCCGTCTGCACGCTGCCCTGCCCGCCCATGGTCACCGCCACATCGACACGTGGCATGACCTCATGGCTTGGCAAGATGCCAGCAACGACCACGTCGGGGTCGGTGTTGGGCCCGAAGTCGTGGATCGTCGCGCCCACGATCACGCGCAAGCCGGCTTGCCTGACGCGGGCCGTCACGGCGCGCAGCATCTCGGGCGTGCTCGACGACAGCACCACGTAGGCCGTGGGTCGCTGCCCGTCCAGAAACGCTTGCACCTCGGCCGGCACCGGCAGCTTCAGGCGAGCAAACAGCGGGCCCACATAGCGCAGCTGCGTGTTGCGGCGGTAGGCCGCCGTCGATGGCGGGCGCCAGGCCTCCATCTCGTGCGTGCTCACACCCAGCACCTCGGGCACGTCGGTCACCAGGGTCAGGTCAGCCAGCATCAAGGCGGCGAGCGAGGGCACGGGCTCCACGCGCAGCTCGGCGGCAATGGTGTTGAGAAACTTCACCGGGCCACTCATGCGGCTGGCCGTGCCGTTGGCGAACTTGTGCTTGAGCCAGCGCGGGAACCATTCGGTGCCCGGGATGGGCATGGTGGTGGGCACCGGCGCCAGCCCGCGCTCGAACATCGGTGGCACCCACGAGCCGCCATGCGACGCGGCCATCGGGATGCCCACCACGCGGCTGGACAGGTAGGCCGTCAGGGTGAAGCCCGTGACCACCATGCGCGCACCGGTGGCGCGCAGGTAGGCCACCTCGGCGGCAACGCTCTGGCGCACCTCGTCGGGCGGCTGCAGCCGCACACCGGGGCGGCCGATTTGCACCAGATCGTTGAGGAAGCGGGCACAGCGGGCCGTGTCCATCGCCGGGGTGAGCATGGTGTACGGCATACCGGCCTCGTCGAGCACGCGCATGTAGGGCCCGCCATGGGTCGCCATGGCGACCGGCTCACCTCGCGCCTGCAACGCCTGGGCGATGTGCAGCATGCGCGAGGTCTCGGAGAGAAAGCCGCAGTTGGGCATCAAGACGATCATGGTGAACTCCGGGTTGGCGTGTTCGACCATTAAAAGGTAATATATTGTCTATGTCAAACGATGACCATTGGCTCGACCTGGGACTGGACAAGCTGCCCGCGCCGCAAGCGCAACGCATCCGCCTGTTGCGGGTGGTGCTGGCGACCGCCGCCGTGCTGCGCGGGCGGCTCGACCGCGCGCTCGCCCCTGCGGGCATCACCAGCCAGCAAGCGGCCATGCTGCAGCTGATCGAGGCGCAGCCAAGCGCGCCCACCATCACGTTCGTGGCGCAGGCCATGGGCATGACGCAGCAGAACGTCAAGCAGATCGCGCTGTCACTCGAGAAAAAAGGCTTCCTCGAGATCGCCGTCGACCCGGCCGACCGCCGCGCGCGGCGTTTGCAGCTGACCGAACACCATCACCGGTTCTGGAAGCAGCGCAACCCGTCCGACTTCTCCAGCGTCGAGGAATGGACGGCGGGGCTTTCAGATGCAGAGATCGCGACGGCACTGCACCTGCTCACCCAGCTCAAGGCGGGCGCAAAAAACGCCCGGCCCACGCAAACCTGAGCTCGGGCACCGCCGCGTCAAATGCCCTCAGGCGCCTCGGCTGCCCCCGCGCATGCGATCGCGGCGCTGCTGCGCGCGCTGCTGAGCACTCGACAAGCGCGGCTCCGCCGAGTCGCCACCTTCCGGCTCTCCGTGCAGGTGAGCCGCGAGCGACTCCACCGTCGGGAATCGGAACATGTCGGTGACGGCAATCTCCTTGCTGCTGATGGCCCGCACCTTGTTCAGCACGTGCACCACCAGCAGCGAGTGGCCGCCCAGGTCGAAGAAGTTCTCGCGCAACCCGACCTTCGGCACCTTGAGCACATCTCGCCAGATGGTGGCGATCTGGGTTTGCAGGTCGGCCAGGCCGGGCCCGCCGGAGGTGCTGCCATTGGCATCACCCACCATCGGGGCTTCGGCCACCGCAACCGGCTCGGCCTGGGCCAATGCGGCCTGCGCCAGAGCGTTGCGGTCGAGCTTGCCGTTCGGTGTGCGCGGGAACTCGGGCAACACGACGAACGCCGACGGCACCATGAACTCGGCGAGTTGTGCGCGCAACTGACTGCGCAGGCCATCGACGTCGATCGCCTGACCGCTGCGTGCAACCATGTAGGCCACCAGGCGCTTGTCGCCCGGTGTGTCTTCGTGGACCATGACCGCGGCCTCGGCCACAGCCGCGTCGCGACGCAAGGCCGACTCGATCTCGCCCAGCTCGATGCGGTAGCCGCGCAGCTTGATCTGGAAGTCGACACGGCCCAGGAAGTCGAGCGTGCCGTCGGCACGGTAGCGCGCCACGTCGCCAGTGCGGTACATGCGCGCGCCGGTGAAGGGGTCGGCCACGAAGCGCTCGGCAGTGAGCTCGGGGCGTTCGAAGTAGCCTCGGGTCACGCCCTCGCCACCGATGTAGAGCTCACCCACCACGCCGGTGGGCACCGGGTTGAGTGCGGCGTCGAGCACATAGACCTGGGTGTTCGCAATCGGGCGACCGATGGGCACAGGCCCCGGCGCACCGTCCACGTCGTGCGTGGTCGACCACACGGTGGTTTCAGTCGGGCCATACATGTTGGTCAGCCGACCCTGCGGCATGGCAGCGCGCAGCTCGGAGGCCAGCGCTTCGGAGAGCGCTTCGCCACCCACCATCATGCGTTTGAGCGAAGCGAGCGATGCCGCCTGCACCGGGTCGCCCACCAGCATGCTGGCCATCGACGGCGTGCACTGCAGGTGGGTGGCCGCGTGCTTTTGCAGCATGTCGCCCACCGACAAAGGCTCGACGTTGACCGCCTGCAGGCCACCGCACAGGCGACGCAGCGCGTTCAGGTGAGGCAGGTTGCCGAGCACCGTGTCCACCGGGATGCCGAAGTCGATCAGGCAGGCCAGCTCGTCCACGCCGAGCGTCTTGAGCTGGGCCACGAACGGGGCGCAGGTTTCGGGGGTGCCAAAAAGGCCGCTGGTTTCGAAATAGCGCTCGAAGGCGAACTCGGCCAGCTCGTCGAGGTCCTTGGGCGAGAGGTTGTTGACGTCCAGGCCCTTGGCGGCAGCCACCGGGGCAAACAGGCCGACAGCGCCCTTGAGGTAGTTCTTCAACGGCTCGTGCACGGTTTTGCGCACGAAGGCCGGGTCGTCGGAGACGAAGCTGTGCAGCATGAGGGCGACACGGCCCTCACCTGCATGGCCATGGTCGCGCCAGGCCTTGCGGTAGACGGCAATGCGCTCCGACAACTGTTCGACCGATTGGCCCAGCAAGTGGGTCAGCACGCTGGCGCCGATCTCACCTGCTCGGCGGAAGGTCTCGGGCGACCCACCCGCCGTGACGAAGACGGGCAACTCGGCCTGCACAGGGCGCGGGCGCGTCAGCACATGCACCGGCTTGCCGTCGCCGCCCGGCAACACACGCTCTTCACCGCGCCACAACGCACGCACGGTCTCGATGCTCTCGAACATCAGGTTGTGACGGTCGGCATAAGCCTGGGGCGCGATGGCAAAGTCTTGGGGTTGCCAGCCGGATGCGAACGAAATGCCGACACGGCCTTCGGAGAGGTTGTCGACCAGCGACCACTCTTCAGTCACCCGCACCGGGTTGTGCAAGGGCAGCACCACGCTGCCGGCACGGATCTTCACGTTCTTGGTGTGCATGGCCAGCGCGCCGGCGGTCACTGCCGGGCTGGGGTACATGCCACCGAAGATGTGGAAGTGGCGCTCGGGCGTCCACACCGCGTGGAAGCCGTTGTCGTCGGCAAATTTGGCGCCGTCGAGAAGCAACTTGTACTTCTCGCGGCCTTTCGCTTTGGCGTAATCGCCTTCGTCGCTGGCGAAGTAGAAGAGGCCGAAGTCAACGGTCGACGCCTTGGCGCCACGCACCGGTGCGGGCCGCGCGGCGTACAGCACCACCTGGTAGCCGTGGCTCAGCGTCCACAGCAGCTCGAGCACGGAGATGTCGAATGACAGGCTCGTCACCGCCAGCCAGATGCCTGGCTCGGTGCCGAGGCGATCGTCCATGCCGGCGAAGAAGTTGACGACGTTGCGGTGCTCGACCATCACCCCCTTGGGGTTGCCGGTCGATCCCGAGGTGTAGATGAGGTAGGCGAGGTCGCCCGCCTTCGAGCGCTCGCCGGGGCTGGTGGCCGGCTGGTCGGCTTCGGGGATCGATTCGACGCGCAGCACTTCGGCGCTCACGCCGGCGATGTCGCGATCGGCCAGCACCAGGCGCACGTGCGAGTCTTCGGCCATGTAGGCGATGCGCTGTGCCGGGTAGCTCGGGTCCATCGGGATGTAGGCACCCCCGGCCTTCAGCACGGCGAGCACGGCAATCACCATGGTGGTTGAGCGCTCGGTGCACACGCCCACGGGCACGTCAGGGCCCACGCCCTTGGCGATCAGCAGATGCGCCAGGCGGTTGGCGGCGGCGTCGAGCTCGGCGTAGCTGAGTGTCTCGCCAGCAAACACCAGGGCTGGCGCATCGGGGGTCTTCTTGGCTTGCGCTTCGATCAGCGCGTGCACGGTGGTGTTGCGGTCGTAGTCGCGCTCGGTTCGGTTCCAGTCGCTGACGAGGCGCGCGCGCTCGGCTTCGGTGACCAGCGGCACGGCCAACAGCCGCTGATCAGCGCCGGCCGCAATAGCACCCAGCACGGTGTCGATCTGGCCGAGCAGGCGCTCGACGGTGGAGGCCTCGAACAGGTCGGGGTCGTACTGCACGCGCAGCTCGATGCCGTCGCCTTGCGGCGCGACCGACAACACGAAATCGCAGTCGGCGGCATGCGCCCCCAGGCGTTGCGGGTTGGGTGCCTGGGCGCCCTGCCACAAGGGGCTGGTCACACCCTCGGGCAAGACCAGGGTGTGGAACAGCGGCGCGCCAGCGGCGGCAGCCACGGTGGCAAACGGCAGGTCGCGGTGCTCGCCTGCGGCGGCCACGGAGCGCTGCACGCTGGCCAGGAAGTCGGCCACGCTGCCGTCGGCCGGCACCTCGATGCGCAAGCCGATCAGATTGGGGCGCTCGCTGCCATCTTCGTTGCGCGCGGTGGCGGCGCTGCCGATCCACAGGTCGTCTTGACCGCTGTAGCGGTAGGCGAGCAGCGCCGTGGCGGCCAGCACCAGGGTGAACGGCTCGACCGACATGGCCGAGCCCAGCTGGCGAACCGCACTCCAGCGCTGCGCCGCAACGGCATGCGTCGCGGTCTCGCGCAAGAACGACGGCGCCGCCATGCGCGCACGATCAATCGGCCATTCAAACGCAGGGGCGGCAGCCGCCACCTGCTTCTTCCAATAGGCAGTCTGGTTGGCGAGATCGGGGTGCGTCATTTTTTGGCTGTCACGATGAAGTTGTCGATCACCAGGGCAAACAGCCCGGCCGACAGGAAGGTGTCGACCGCCTCGGTCGGCGTGCACACGATCGGCTGGCCGCGCACGTTGAACGAGGTGTTCAGCACCATCGGCACGCCGGACTTGACCTCAAAGGCCTTGAGCAGGTCGTAGAAGCGCTGGTTGGTCTCGCGCGTCACGGTTTGCACGCGGGCGGTGCCGTCGATGTGGGTGATGGCGTGCAGCTTGTCGCGGTAGGCGGGGCGCACGGGCAGCACGAACAACATGTGCGAGAAAGTCTCTTCGTCGCCGGCGTCGATCTCGAAGTACTCGGTGGCGCGCTCGGCGATCACAGCCGGCGCAAACGGGCGGAAGCCTTCGCGCTTCTTGATCAGCATGTTGACGCGGTTGCGCATGTCGTTGGGGCGCGGGTCGGCAATGATGCTGCGGCAACCCAGGGCGCGCGGGCCGAATTCCATGCGGCCCTGGAACCAGCCGAGGATCTCGCCGCGCTCCAGGCGCTCGGCGGTGGCCGCGGTGAGGGCGTCGAAGCTGTCGAAGCGCTGCACGTTGATGTCGGTGCGCGAGTTGAGCAGGGTTTCGATCTCGTCGTGGCCGTATTCCGGGCCCCACAACGGCGCGGCAATGCGCGGCGCGGGCGTGTCGGGCTTGCGGGTGTGTTGCACGTACAAGGCTGCACCGAGAGCGGCACCGTCGTCACCCGAGGCGGGCTGCACGAACACGTCCTTGAACAATCGGCTGCGCTTGATGATGCCGTTGGCCGTGCAGTTGAGCGACACGCCACCGGCCATGCACACACGCTCGAGGCCGGTGCTGTTGGCAAAGTGGCGCAGCACGTGCAGTTGGACGGTCTGCAGCACGGCCTGCACTGCGGCGGCGAGGTCCTTGTAGTGCTGGGTCATCTCGCCTTCGGGTGTGCGCACCGGGCCGAATTTGTCGACCAGCGCCTGGATCACGCCGGCATGCGTTTCACGCTCCAGCAAGGTCTTGTTCTGGGCGAAAAGCGGGATGGCATAGGTGCCGTCGTCTTTCAGGCGCACCAGTTCCATCACTTGGTTGAAGTACTTGCGCTTGTCGCCGAACGGCGCCAGGCCCATGACCTTGTACTCGTCCATGTTGAAGTCGAAGCCGAGGTACAGCGTGAATGCGCTGTACAGCACCCCCAGCGAGTGGAAGGCCGGCACCGAGGCAATGAGCTTCAGGTCAGCGCCCTTGGCGGTGAAGACCGTCATGCTGTCGGTCTCGCCCATGCCGTCGCTCACGAACACCAGCGATTCGGCAAACCCGCTCTGGTAGAACGCACTCGCCGCGTGGGCCAGGTGGTGCGGCACGGGGACGAAGCGGCTTGCCCAATCCACACCCGGGAAGTGCTCTTCAAGGCGGCGCACCTGCAACGCGGGGTCGTAGACCTCGTCGTACTGCGCGCGGTAATACGCCTCTTCCTGCAGGCCGGCCTTGTGCGGGCCGTAGTTGAACGCGTGGGCGACGAAGTCGATGTCGCCGGCCTTGATGCCCGAATGCGCCAGGCAGGCCTTGATCGACTGCACCGGGAAGGCGCCGGTCGCCTTTTCACGCAGGATGCGCTCTTCGGCGATGCCGAACTGCACGGCACCGTCACGCAACAACACGGCAGCGGAGTCGAAACCCTGGGCAATGCGGTAGGCACGCTTCTCAAGGTCCGGGAAATGGCGTCGTTTGAAAGTGACGGCATTGTCGAAGCCGCTAAGTCCCATGATGTTCAAGAAATATCTCCTTCAGGCCGGCAGGGGCTGCAATTGCATAGATTCGGGCACGAATCATGGCCTGAAACACTCTCAAATCCGTCCGTCATCGCCCCCCGCATTTGAGTGAAGTTCCCTTCGCGGGACGCGGTTGCGCCAAATTCGTCATGGGTGGTGGCAAGGCGGGAAGGCACTGGGAACATCGTTGATCGGCGCGACGCGCGGCGTCACGAGACCCGGGTTCCAGGGGCGTGACTTAAGTCACCTGTCGTCGCGTCTGTCTGGCTTCTCTTGCCGCGGTTACCCGTCAAGCCGCCCAACAGAGGTTAGAACAGCACAAACGCATCATTGGCTCGATGGTGCAGGTAAAGCAAATGGCAATCGCGTCCGGGGCCACGAGGCTCGGCGAGTCGGCACTGAAGATAAGAAACTTCAAACCTGAAGCCGCCAGCCCGGACTCCAAGTCAGTCTTCAAACATGACCGGGAATCGCAAGCGTGAGGCCTCCAAGATTGCCTCAACCTCTTGCTCCAGATCTGCCCAGGCCGGACGACCGGCCAACATGGCAGAGTGAAGCTCAGGTTTGTTCGAGATGATCAGGTTGTGCAGCCAGGTCGGCCAGCCCCACTTGCGTATCAGTTTTGCGCGCAGCAGCGCAACACGACAGAGGTCGTCCGGGAAAGTTGCGTCAGGCAAAGCCAGACCAAAGCTGAAGCCACGGGTCGTGCGCCGAACAGGGGCCGGCACAGGAATCGGATAACGGAAGCGAACAAACTCCTGCGCCAGAGCGTCAGGCGTGAGCCATGCCTGGGCTTGATCCGCGGAAACCCGTTCAAGGGCTTCAGTCAGCGCGACGATGGCGCCTGACGAGGTCTCCCGCCCGAAAACCCCACGTGCGTGATCGCGACTGAAGAGCGTCCGCAACTCAGCATGGATCCCCATTTCCCACTCAGGCGAGGACGCCGAGTCTGAAGCGTCCCTACGCAAAAGCGCGAATCGATTGAGTTGCTCGACGTACCTGACAAAGCGCTCGCACGCAGAAGCAACAGCGGCGTCATCCAACGGAACGCACAAGGACTGCACCCGTGTCGGGGAGGGCTGCACCGAGTTGGCACCGATCTCGATGGGGTGCTCCCTTCCCAGCACAGGAAATCTCACGAATGCAGCCTGCGCCGACCCCAGGTCACCGTAATAGGCGTTCAGAGCCGATACCACGGCTGCGGCGAACTGGGGAGCCACCCGCACACTCTCTTCCCACTCATGCCCGGCTTGTGTAGGACGGTACGGAATCCCCCAAAACGCACCTTGGGGTGGAAAGAACGACAACACACACACACCCGCACTTGGCAGATCAAGCCGATAGGCAGCAACACCGATCCCGTTACCGCCCTGAGCAGCAGCGGACCCGCAGGCGTTGAAGTACGCCTGCGAACCCAGCCGAACCGGAATGATGGTGTTTATCGATGACAAGTCGTTCCAGTTCCACCTGCGATGAACTTCGGTCCTTCGATTGCCATGCCAACACCAATGGAAGGGTGGAAGCCGGGAGTGGGGATCCCCTCGGCGTTCCAGTCGAAGAACGTGTAAAACCCGTTCAAGGCACCGTAGATCGCGACACGCCCCAGTTTGCGCTTG
Organism: Rhizobacter sp.; assembly: GCF_018780185.1. Lineage (GTDB taxonomy): Bacteria > Pseudomonadota > Gammaproteobacteria > Burkholderiales > Burkholderiaceae_C > Rhizobacter. Next base: position 77,911 of record NZ_JADMJX010000118.1, on the reverse strand, counting down.
CCGATGTCACTGACCGACATGCGGCCGGCTGACCGGGGCTTGAGCACCTTCGCTACACGGTTGCCCACGACTGCCAGCAGGCGAGCCAAGGTGTCCAACTCGACGTGGAGCAGAGTGTGATCGGCCATTGACAGGCGGACAAGGGTTTGGCTGCGACCACCACAAAGGTACTGAGGAATCACGTGGTGCCCCTGTGGCGGCCCCGTCAGGTGGGAATAGTTTCTCAAGCCGGTGGCCAGAGACAGCAATGTATCGCCCAGTTCGATTGCCGTCGACAACGCCACAGGGATGAACAGGGCATCCCAGATCATGCTGGCGTCACCAGGAGGCGGATCGTCACCCGGTGCAGCGGTCAAGTAGGAGTAAGACGCCATGGCCACATTGGCCAAGGTGAAGGAGATGTTCAGCCCTGCACCAATTTCCCCCATGCTCATCGCGCCGCTTGGATCAACGCGATGCACCGGGTCACCAATGGCGTAGACGTAGGTGTTCTGCGCTCTCGGATCCGCTGGTCCGGCCACGATTGGGTCGATGCTCACGAAACGGCCGACGTCTGGCCGATACCACCGAGCACGCAGGTAAACGGCGCCCGAGGCTTCATCCCAGTACTCACCCACGTACTGGTGCTTCAGCCTCGGCGTGTCACCGAGAGCGGCATCTGATTCCCCGAAAGCGCCGCGCTCGTAGGTTTCAACCACGGCACCGTTCCTGTCGATGGCCGCGACGGTCGTCCCCAGATGTCCTTGCAACGGGATCAGGTCTTCGACAGGCGCGCTCGCAACAGAGCCAGCCACACCTCGCGCTTGCTGAGTCAGCGAGTCACCCCAGGTGTAGGTGACTCGTTGAGTCCCGGTGCTTTCCATGACCACCTGCGGCCAGCTCGTGGTTGGGTCAATCAGGAACTGGGTGGTCCCCGTCGGGGTTGTTTTGCTCACGCGCTGCCCATCGGCATCGTAGCCATAGCTGGCAGCCACGGTGGCTGCCCCCGCCGTAGCACCTCGGCGTACTTCAACCAGGCGGTTGTCTGCATCGAACCGATAGCCGATGAACTCGGACGGGCTTTGTTTGGCCGTCATGTTGCCGTTGCCATCCCAGGTGTAGCTGGTGACGACAGTGCTGCCCGTCACGGTCGTGAGCGTCTCGCTGATCAAGCGGTCGTTGCTGTCGTAGGCGTAGGACGTACTTTCTGTGCCAGCAGCAGTGAGCACGCTCTTGGTGCTGCGGTTGCCCACGTTGTCGTAGGTGTAGGTCGTGCTCTGCGTGGCAGGGCTCGCATTGTTGGCGAGCCATGCCGTGAGTTGCGCACCCTTGTAGTTGTTCTCTTGCACCAGACGCGATCCACTGTCGTAGCCGAATGTCTGCACGCGGATCGGAGCGCCGCTGTAGCTTCCGCTCGCGTCGTCGTAGCTGGCGCTGGTGTCAAAGGTGTCGATGCGGTTCACCACGCCAGCGGCGCCACGTGTCATGCGCTGTCCGGCAATCAGGGTGCTGCCTGAACCAACTCGCCGGCTGTGGGCAATACTCACCAGCCGATCGTTGGCGTCGTAACGCTTGGCAGTCACGAGTGCACTGTTAGCGGCCGTGTCGAGTTGCTGCTCGCTGCGCAACAACCGACCTGCGCTGTCATAGGCATAGGTCGTGGTTCTACCATCGGGAGCCGCCAGCTGCGTGAGGCGACCATCGCCGTCGTACTGATAAGCGGTGGTGCCTTCCGGAGTACTGCGCTGAACGACGCGGCCAGCCGTGTCGTACCCCCACGACAGCGTGCCTTGCGGGCTGACCATCTGGGTCATCCGGCCGAGGCCATCGTAAGCATAGGTGGTGGTACCTTGCGAGGACGTACCACCCACTTCCGTTTGAGTGGCACGCTGCCCATCAGAGGTGTATGTCCAGCTGATTGTTCGCGCGGGTACACCAGCAGACGCAGGGATGCTGCGGCTGATCTCACGGCCCTGGTTGTCGTAGGCGCGGACGATGGTCTGCCCGGCAAAGGTCGTGCTGCTTGTCAACTGCCCTTCAGCGTCATACGCAAACACTTCAGTCGACCCATCCGCAAGGATGCGGCTGACCGGACGGCCCACGCTGTCATAACGCCACTGAACCTGACGCGCGATGGCGTCCCGCTGCGCCGTCTTGGAACCGGTTTCGTCGTAGGTGTATGTCGTTGCTGAAGCCACCCCACTTTGAACCACGCTGGTCAGCCGACCTGTCGCGTCATACCCATAGGTGCTGAGCACGCCGCGAGCATCGGTGTCGGTGGCTTTGCGGCCGTCCGCCCTGTAGGTGCTGGTCTTGAAGCTGCCGTCGGGGAAGTCCGTACGGGTCAGGCGATTCAACGCGTCGTAGGTATAACGCACCAAACGACCGTCTGGCAGGCGCGTCTGTGTCCGGTTACCCGCAGCGTCGTAGCTGAACTCGGTGCGTCGGCCACTCGCATCAGTGGTGGCCGTGAGTTGCGCCGCGGCGTCATAGTCACTCACGCGGCGAGCGCCAAGCTCATCGACTTCGGCAACCATGCGACCCGCAGCGTCGTATTCCATGGAGCGGGTGCTGCCGTCAGGCTGCTGCGTGCTGATATGACGATTCAGCTCGTCGTAGACCATCCGCGTCACGCGACCTTGGCGATCAATGGTGCTGGTCTTGTTGCCGTTGGCGTCGTACTCGATCTGCTCATTCGTGCCGTCGGCAAAGTCAGCGCGCACCAAGCGGGCATTGGCATCGTAGGTGTAGCGCGTAACCCGTCCCAGCGAATCAGTGCTCGTGGTCATCATGCCGGCGGCGTTGTAGCTTGCCCGGCGCGTCGCACCAGTGGAATCCGTTTCCTCGATGAGGCGGTTGTCGGCGTCATAGACACGCGTATTGGTTTCAGTACGCGGCACACCGGCCACCGTGCGGGTGACGCTGCGTGTGAGCTCATTGCCGCTGCTGTCGAATGTGTAGTTGGTGCTGTTGCCCAAGCTGTCAGTTTCGCGCGTGCGGCGGCCTTGAGCGTCGTAGACGTAGGTCGTGCTGATACCCGCGGCGTTTAGCGACGTCACGCTGCCGCGCGCGTTCAATCCGATGCCGGTCGTACGACCCAGGGGTTCCGTGATGGAGTTAGGCGTGGCACCGGGCAACACGTTTTCGCCTGGGCGGTAACCGAATGTGGTCACACGGCCAAGCGGGTCCGTCACACTCAGCGGGTTCTGGCGCTCGAAGTCTCGACCTGTCGTCGGGTAGGCGGTCGTGGTCACTCGACCCAAGGGGTCTGTCTCGGTGAGTACCTTGCCCGTCACCGGGTTGTAGGTCCTGGTCACCACATTGCCCAGTGGATCGCGGCGCGTCAGCTCGTTGCCACTCGCGTCGTAAGTCAGGTCGGTGACACCACCTCGCGCATCAACGATGCGGGTCACATTGCCGGCCGTGTCGAAGGTGTAGGTTGTGGCATTGCCACGGCGGTCGACCACTCGTTGCTGGCTATTCGCTTCATCAAAGGTTTGGGTTGCACTGGCGCCCGTTCCATCGACGCTGCCAACCAAGCGACCGTACTCATCGAACTGCTGCCGCCCAATGAGCTGACCGCGCGGGTCGATGATGCTGGCAAGCAGGTGAGCGCTGTTCTGGCTGCCGCTGTCGCCGGCTCCGGGTGTCCGGGTTGCGGTGTCGTACTGGAAGTAGGTGACTTGGCTCAGGCGGTCACTGACGCTGCTCAGTTCACCAGCGCTGTTGTAGCTGTAGGTCAGACTGCGGCCACCGGGATCTGTAGCTCGGGTAACGCGTCCCTGTGCGTCGCGAATCAACTGAACACCAAGCGTCGCACTGTGCTGGATACCGCCTGCACCATAGGTGAGGGTGTTGCCGTAGAGGTCGGTAACGCTAACCACACCCACGCCTTCACGCAGGACATAGCGCATGCCTTGCGCATCGGTGAAGCGGAAATCGGTCGGATTCCAGAACTCGCCGGTGTCAGCGTTGTAAATGTTTCCACCCTGCACCAGCACCAGGTCATTCACGATGACCTCCAACTGCCCCGTCCCTGCACCAGCACCGAGATTGCCCCCCACCGGAAGCGGCAAGGGGTCGAGCACGATGTTCAGTTCAGGCACTTGAGCGAATGCGCACTCGGGGCTGTTGCGAGCGGTGAAGCGGTACACCCCGCCGTCAGGCAGCGTCACCGTGATCCGGCGCTGACCCGCAGGCCGCAGGCAGATGTTGAAGCCGCTGGTCGTCACGTTCCATTGCTGGCCAAAGATCATGTTCTTGCGAATGCTGACGTCTTGTGAGGCGGCACTCCAGCCCCAGCCAAAGTCGCCCATGACATCCTTCTTCAGGCTGTCGTAAGTACGGATGAGCGTCAGGGGCATGCCGCTGGCATCGGCTCGGATGTCTGTGAAGCTCAGCTTGAACTGGCCAATCTTGCGATCACGCGCAACCTCGATCGGCACCACCACCGAGGTGCTGCGACCATTGACGTCAACCACGTTGAGCCCCAGCTCATACACACCGTTGGCGACGCGCGTCGGGTCGAGCGTGCCGAGCACGCCGTTGCTCACGGCCGTCAGGCCGCGGTAGATCTCGACCCACGCGGCGCTGCTCGCGCCAGCCGGGCGCAACAGCAACTGGTAGTAGGCAAAACGTGCGTCGGTCGCGGTGCCCGTCACTGCGACCGGTGCGAGAACTTCGCTGTTGGCCGTGGGGGTCGTGATGGCTGCGGTCGGTGCGGTGGTGTCGCTGCCGTCGCGCACGGTCAGGATCAGCTCGCGCACTTGCGGTGCAGGGGTGCTGCCATTGACAGGGCTGCCCTGCGCCGTGACGTTGACACGGTGCACGCCCGCTGCGGGTGCGATGAAGGTGGCAACACCGCTTGCGTTGAGCGTCAGCGGCGTGCCGTCGAGCGTGGCCGTGCGGGTGACGGTGCCACCGTTGCCGCCACTCACGAGCACGGTCAAGGTCACGGTTTCGCCGGCATTGGCAATCGCGGGGCTCAGGGTCGCAGCGACTTGCAGCGCCGTCGGCACATCCGACACCGTCACGGTGTAGCTCTGCGTCGCGAAGAGGCCAGCCACGTCCGAAACCCGCACGGTCACCGCATGGGTACCGAGCTGGCCCGGGGTGGGTGTCCAGTTGACGAGGCCCGTGACCGGCAGGATGGTCATCCCGGCCGGCGCCGTGGTCAGGGCATAGGTCAGCGTGTCGCCAGCGTCGGGGTCGGTGGCGTCGACGTCATAGGCGTAGATCGCGCCTGCCGTTGCGGCCGTCGGGGCTGCGGTGACGATGACCGGCGCACGGTTGGTGACCACCGCAGTGGCCGAGAAGGTTGCGGAAGCGCCCGCGCTCAGGCTGCCGTCGGAGACGGTCAACAACACGCCGTAGTTGCCCGCCACGTCGGGCACGAAGCTCGCGCTCGCCGCCGAGGCGTTGATGATGCTGGCATTGCTGCCCACGGGGCGAAGCGCCAGGCTCCATGAGTAGCTGATGGGGTTGCCGTCCGGGTCGCTGGAGCCAGCCGAGCTGAGCGTCACCGTCGCACCGACGTTGACGCTGCTCGGCGTGGCGCTCGCCGCCGCGACGGGGGCACGGTTTGGCGTCGTCACCGTCACCAGCACGGTCGCCGGCGTGCTGGCCAGGCTGGCATCGCTGACGATCAACTGCGCCACATAGGTGCCCGGCAGGTCAGCGACAAAGCTCGGGCTGACGGCTGCAGGGTTGCTCAGCGCAGCCGTGCTGCCGGCCGGGCGGGTGGTCAAACTCCAGCTGTAGGTCAGCGTGTCACCGTCGGCGTCGCGGCTGGCACTGCCGTTGAGTTGCACGGTGCTGCCGGTGTCGAGCGCTTGCGCGGGGCCCGCGTCGGCCACGGGCCGAGAGTTCAGCGTGCTGACGATGACGGTGTCGGGTGCACTGCTCAGCGCCCCGTCGCCGACGATGAGCTGGGCCACATAGGTGCCCGGCCGGTCGGCGGTAAAGCTCGGGTTCACCGCATTCGCATTGACGAGCGTGGCGGTGCTGCCGACGGGTCGTGTCGTGAGCGCCCAGGTGTAGTTCAGCACGCCACCTTCAGGGTCGGCAGAAGCGCTGCCGCTGAGTTGAACCAGGGCGCCCAGAGGCACCGTCTGGTCGGGTCCGGCGTTGGCCGTGGGAGCGGCGTTGTCGGTGCTGATCGTGACGCTCGCGGCGGGGCTGTCGATCAGACCATCGTTGACGATCAGCTGGACCACATAGCTGCCAGGCTGATCCGCGGTGAAGCTCGGGTTGACCGCAGCCGGGTTGCCCAGCACGGCCGCACTGCCTGCGGGGCGGCTGAGCAGCGACCAGCGGTAGGTGAGGCTGTTGCCGTCCACGTCGGAGCTGAGGCTGCCGTCGAGCTGCACCAACGCACCCAGCGCCACCGCGCGGCTGTTGCCAGGCCGCGCCACCGGCGCCGAGTTGAGGGTGGAGACCACCACGGTGTCGGGCGGGCTGGCCAGGTTGCCGTCGTTGACGATCAGTTCGACCTCGTAGCTGCCGGCCACATCGATGACCAAGCCGGGTTGAACGGCGCCGGCGTTGCTGAGGCTGGCCGCGCTGCCCGCCGGGGCATTCACGATGCGCCAGGCATAGGTGAGTACATCGCCGTCCACGTCGCTGCTGAGGCGCCCGTCCAGCATCACGGTGTCGCCCACGCGCGCTGTCTGGTCGGCACCCGCGCTGGCAGCCGGTGCGGAGTTGCGCGTGCTGATGGTGACGGTCGCTGCAGCGCTGCTCAGGGAACCATCGCTCACCACGAGCTGGATCACATAGCTGCCAGCGCGGTCGGCGGTGAAGCTCGGGTTGACGGAGGTCGCGCCGGTCAATGCAGCCGTGCTGCCCGACGGGCGGCTGGTGATGGTCCAGGCATAGGTCAGCGCATTGCCATCAGGGTCGCTGGACGCAGCGCCGTTGAGGGTGGCCAGTTCACCCACACGAACGGTGTTGTTGGCACCGGCGTTGGCCACCGGCGCACCGTTGGTTGCACAGCTTGCGTAACGGCAACGCAGCACGCAGGTGCGGCTGTCGACGGCGTTGATGGTGAAGTTGACGTCAGGGTCGCGCGGGTCTTCTGCGTCGGTGACGGGCAGCTTCTGCACGATGGCCTGTTGGATCAGCCCAATGTCGAGCCGGTCGATGCGGCCGTTGTTGTCGACGTCGCATTTGAACGCCCAGGCCCCCGCGCCTGTCAGAGTCAGCACCAAGGCCACAAGGCCCCTCGTGAACAGTCTGGAAATGCTACGCATGGTGATGATCTCCCCTGAGAGGCGCCACCTCGAGGTGGGCTGGACGTTGTTCAGGCGGCGCAGATGCCGCCCGCAATACGGTTGCGAGAAAACGCGAGTGGTGGGCGCGAGCCGCGCCTACGCTTTGGAGCGAGCGCGTTGGTTCTTGCGCTTGACCCACATGAGGGCCAAGCCACCCAGAGCCAGCAACGGCAAGGTGCCGGGCTCGGGTACCGGGGTCACCACCGATTCGACGGTGACGCTGCCGTCATAGCTGGTGAAGTCCACGCCATTGCCGAAGGCATCGGCGAGGGTCACGCCTGACAGAGCCAGGAAGCTCGTGCCTGCACCGACCGCATCGAAGTAGACGGTGAACAAGGTGAAGCTCGGGCCTTGCAGCGACAGCAAGGTTGCCGGGTCGTCGAAGGAGGTGTCGGCGAACGACAGGGTGTTGCCGCTGAGCGCGTATGACAGGCCGAAGGAGTTGGCGCCCATGCCGAACCCGTCGACAACGCGATCGAAGCCCAGCACCGAGCCCTCGAAGGACAGGTCGAAGCTGTAGCCCCCCAGCGCACCCGGCACCAGATCGGCTGCAGTGACCGCAATGCTGATCTCGCTGCCCAGGCCCGTGGTCTGGGTGGCCGGGGTGACCGTCAGGTCGTAAGCGCTTGCCGCACTCATCGCCCCGATCAGCCAAACGCCCATCAGAGCTCGGGCCAAAACGCGGCGCACTGCGCCCACGCGACTCAAAACGCCTGTCTGCATAACCGCTCCCTGATTTGAACCCAACGCGCTGGATCTCTTTTTGATCAGCAACTTGGCGTTGCCTGCAGGGATTATTGCGGTGCCCCAAAGCTCCTGGCGTGACAGAGCGTTGAAATCGCCCCCCTCACTCAGGCGGTTGACCCACCTGTGCTTGAGAAGGCACTCACGCGCGTGCGTAACGCGCGACGTGTGCGGAGCGATCTGTCGGCATCAAGCCACTTGTGCTGGCTCGGTGGTGTCTTCCGTCGCCGGGATCTGCGCCAGCTGCCGCAACTCGTCCAAGGCTGGCAAGGCGGCAAGCACCGACTCGGCGTCAACGCCAAAGTCGATCAGGCAAGCCACCTCGTCGACCTCGATGGCCTTGAGCTTGTCGGTCATCTCCAGGCAGGCGTCCATGCTGCCGAGCAAGGAGCTGGTGGCGTAGTAACGCTCGAACGAGAACTCGAGCGCGTCGTTCATGTCGGCCTCGGTCAGGGCCACATCCTTCATGGCGCCCGGGTTCTGGAAGAACGACACCGCAGTGGCATAGCTGCCCACCAGATTGGCCGAGCTGGCCAGGTAGTTCAGCATCGGCGCCTTGACCTTGCGCCGCACCTCGGCGTCGTCTTCGCCGACGAAGGTGTGCAGCATCAGCGAGACCGTGCCCTGCCCCGCGTGGCCGGCGTCGCGCCAGGCCTGCCTGTAAACGGCAATCTTGTCGGCCAGCGCTTCGAGCGATTGGCCCAGCAGGTGGGTGAGGATGTTCAGGCCCATGCTGCCGGCGCGCGCAAAGGTCTGCGGGTTGCCGGCGGCGGTGATCCAGATCGGCAGCGTTCGCTGCACCGGGCGCGGCATGGTGCGCAACTGAACGGTGTCACCCACGGCATTGACGGCCTCGAAGCTGTCGCCTGCCCACAGGCTGCGCAGCTCCTCGACACGCTCGAACACCAGCTCGTTGCGCCGCTCGTAGTTGCCGGGGGCGGCGAGCACGAAGTCATTCGGGAACCAGCCCGAAGCCAGGCTCATGTCGACGCGGCCGTTCGACAGGAAGTCGACCATCGACCACTCTTCCACCACCCGCGCCGGGTGGTGCAGGGGAACCACCACGCTGCCCGAGCGGATGCGCACGTTCCGCGTGGTTGCCGCAAAGGCCGCCGCCATCACCGAGGGGTTGGGCGAGAGCCCGCCGAAGGCGTGGAAGTGGCGCTCGGGCGCCCACACGGCCGAGAAGCCGTTTTCGTCGGCGAAGCGTGCGCTCTCGAACAGCAGGCGGCGCTGGGCGTCGGCTTTCGGGCCGCCTTCGTCGCTGCCGAAGTAGTAGAGGCCGAACGCCAGCGGGCGGTCCTGGTTGGCTTGGGTGTTGATCTGCATGGGCGCATTGAACTGGCCTGACCCTGGTGCCGATTTGATCCAGGTTAAACGCTGTCGCCGGCCCCCCATGACTTGGGTGTGCCACTGAAAAGCACCCCGGCCACCCGCTTGCGGGGGTGCTCGCGCAGGAGCGAGGGCCTCTTGATGAAGGTCAAACCGGCTCGCGCCAAGCGGCATGACCATGCCCCGGTCGAAAGCCAACAACACAGCCCCCTCATGGAAACCGCATCGCAAATCGCCACCCGCCTGTCCAAGGCCTCGTGCAAGAAGTTCTATGACGTCTACAACGCCTTCGAGTGGCCCGAGAAGTTGCAGGAAGGCGCCTGGTGCATGCCCCCCGAGCTGTTGACGCTCTACGGCACGCCGGTTTACGACACGCTCGACGACGCCACCCTCAAGCGCCTGAGCCTGCACGAGATCAGCAACCTCTTCAGCCTGGTGCTGCAAGGCGAGCGTCTGCTGGTGCAAGGGCTCGCGCACCGCCTCTACAGCACCAGCAACAACCGCGAGATCACCGAGTACCTGCATCACTTCCTCGATGAAGAGAACAAGCACATGGTGATGTTCGGCGAGTTCTGCAACCGCTACATCGGCAAGGTCTACCCCGAGAAGAAGCTCGCCATGCCGCGCGAGTTTGCGAAGGGCCAGGAAGAAGTGGTCTTCTTCTGCATGGCGATGGTGGTCGAGGAGCTGGGCGACTACTACAACGTGGTGATCGCCAAGGACGAGCGCGTCGACCCGTTGGTGCGCGAGATCAACAAGGTGCATCACATCGACGAAGCACGCCACCTCGCCTTCGGCCGGCTCTACACGGCCGAGCTGTTCGAGCGCTACAGCCCGCACTGGTCGGAGCAGCAGCTGGCCGACTTCAGGCAATGGCTGGCCGCGTATCTCAAGGCCTCGTGGGCCGACTACTACAACCCCACCGTCTACCGCGACGCCGGCATTGCCGATGCGTATGACGTGCGCCAGATGGCCCTGGCCCACCCCGCGAGCATCGCCCACCGGCAGCGTGCGTCTGACAAGCTGGTGAGCTACTTCATCAAGACTGGCTTGCTGACGGAAGAGCCCGCGCTCTGAGCACGCCTCAGACGCATCCCTAAGCCTGGGGATTCGCCGCGCGGCGGCGCGTTGCACCATCGGCTCTCTGGGCAACAGGGAGAGCCACGATGCACGAAGGTCTGTCAACCAACCGCCACTGCCACGGCTTTGCCGACTGCCTGGTCCGCGAGGGCAAGGCGTTCGTCATCCGCTACCACTCGCGCACGACCACCCAGCCCCAGAAGCGCATCTCGCCGAAGGAGGCTGCCGATCTCGCACGTGCAGGCCTTCAGGTCGCCACGGTCTACCAAGACAACGCGCGCAGGCTGAGCGACTTCGGCTTCGAGCGTGGCCGCCTCGACGGCGCCTCGGCCCACACCTTCGCCAGCCAGATCGGCCAGCCGCCGGGCAGCGCGGTCTACTTCGCAGTCGACACCGACTTCAGCGCCGCCGAGATCCAGCAGGTGGTGCTGCCCTACTTCCGCGGCGTGAAGGCGGGCATGAATGAAGCGGCCGGTGGAGGCTCGGCCTTGCAGATCGGCGTCTACGGCTCGGGCCTCAGCTGCCGCCTGGTGCGCGACACCCACGCCCTGGCCCGCTTTGCCTGGCTGGCCGAGGCCACCGGCTGGCGCGAATCGAGCACCTACACCCAGTGGGACGTGCGTCAGCACGTGAACCACGGCCAGGCACTGTGCGGCCTCGGCGCCGCGTGGGAGCGCTGCGAGGCGCGCGACAACTTCGGCCAGTTCCGCCCGATCGGGTTTGAGCTGCAGGGCGGCCAGGGCGAGCTGAAGCGCGTGACGGCCACGCAGCTCAACCTGCGCCACGGCCCCTCAGCGGCCAGCAACCCACCCATCACCACCTTGCCCGAAGGCCAGCTCGTGCGTGTGCTGGGCGAGGCCGCGCCGCCGTGGGTGCGAGTGCGTGTGACCCTGAGTGGCGGTGACGTGATCGGTTATGTGAGCGGCAAGTTCCTGGCGCCGGTGGCGGCCCCACCGGCCCTGCCACCGCCTCCGCCGGCGGTGCCGGCCGTGCACTACCGCGAAAACGACCCCGCCTCACGCCGCGCCTCCACCGGCAAACGCGCGCAGCCGCTGGGCGAACCCAACCGACCGTCACGCGACACCATGGCAGCCCCTGCCGCACGCGCCACGCAGCTGGCAAACATCATCAACTGGCTCGCGGCCGACACCAGCGCACGCTACCAGCGCGACCCCAACGCCACCTACTGCAACGTCTACGCCACCGACTACTGCTACCTGAGCGGTGTGTACCTGCCGCGCTGCTGGTGGAACGAGTCGGCCCTGCTGCGCCTCGCGCGCGGCGAGCAGGTGGCGCCGGTGTACGGCGGCACGCTGCGCGAGATGCGCGCCGACGACCTGCACAACTGGCTGATCGAGTTCGGCGAGTCGTTCGGCTGGCGGCGGGTGTTCGATGCCACCTCCTTGCAGAACGCGGCCAACGCGGGTGGCATCGGCCTCATCTGCGCCGACCGCGAGGCCAGCGGCAAGCCTGGCCACATCACCGCCGTGGTGCCTGAAACCGCTTCGCACAAAGCCCAACGCGATGCCGACGGCAACGTCACCCTGCCGCTGCAAAGCCAGGCCGGGGCAGTGAACTTCCGCTACTCGACCGTGGGCAAGGCGTGGTGGGAGAGCACGCTCTTCAAGTCACACGTGTTCTTCGTACACGACTGAGGCCACGGCAGCTCAGACCAGCTCGAAGCCCGGCCGGCGCAGGCGCGAGCCGGCTTCGCCCAGGGCAGCGAGCATGGCGTCGTCGACGGTGTGCAGCCACACGAACTTCATCGTGGCGCGGATCGACTCCGGCACGTCGCGCAGGTCTTTTTCGTTGCGCGCCGGCAGCAGCACGGTGCCCAGGCCGGCGCGCTGCGCGGCCAACACCTTCTCCTTGATGCCTCCCACCGGCAGCACCAGGCCACGCAGGCTGATCTCGCCGGTCATGGCCACGTCGTGCCGCACCACGCGGTCGGTGAACAGTGAGGCGAGCGCGGTGAACATCGCCACACCCGCGCTCGGCCCATCTTTCGGGATGGCGCCGGCCGGCACGTGCACATGCACGTCGACCCCGTCGAACAGGCTCGCCGAGATGCCCAGGTCGGCGGCGCGCGACTTCACCAGCGTGAGCGCCGCCTGGGCGCTCTCTTTCATCACGTCGCCCAGCTGGCCGGTCAGGATCAGCCGGCCGGTGCCGGTCACGCGCGTGACTTCGATGAACAGGATGTCGCCGCCCACCGGTGTCCACGCGAGGCCGGTGGCCACGCCCGGCATGCCCACGCGCAGCGCCACCTCGTGCTCGTATTTCTCGGGGCCGAGGATGGTGTCGAGGTCGGCGGCGCGCACGCGCACCAAGGTGGTCGACCCCTCGGCCACCTGCATCGCGGCATGGCGCATCACACGGCCGATCTCGCGTTCGAGTTGGCGCACACCGGCCTCGCGGGTGTAGCTGGCCACGATCAGCGTCAGCGCCTCGGGCGTGATCTCGCACTGGTCTTCACGCAGGCCGTTGAGCTCGCGCTGGCGGCGCAGCAGGTGGCGCTGCGCAATCTGCAGCTTCTCTTCTTGCGTGTAGCCGGGCAGCTCGATCACCTCCATGCGGTCCCGCACCGGCGGGGGCACCTGGTCGATCACGTTGGCGGTGGCGATGAACACCACGCGGCTCAGGTCGAAGGGCACGCCCAGGTAGTTGTCGCGGAAGGTCGAGTTCTGCTCCGGGTCGAGCACCTCCAGCAACGCGGCCGAGGGGTCGCCATGCGCGCTGGCGGTGAGCTTGTCGACCTCGTCGAGCATCATCACGCAGTCGCGTGCGCCGGCCTTGCGCAGGCTTTGCACGATATTGCCCGGCATCGCGCCGATGTAGGTGCGGCGGTGTCCGCGGATCTCGGCCTCGTCGTGCACCCCGCCCAGCGACACGCGCACGAACGGTTTGTCGAGCGCACGGGCAATGCTCTGGCCGAGCGAGGTCTTGCCCACGCCGGGCGGGCCCACGAAACACAGGATCGGCGCACGCCCCAGCGGGTTGAGCTTGCGCACCGCCAGAAACTCGACGATGCGCTGCTTGATGCGCTCCAGGCCAAAGTGGTCGGTTTCGAGAATCTGCCGCGCCACGTTGAGGTCGATCACCGTCTCGGCCGGCGTGGCCCACGGCAGCTCGGTCATCCACTCCAGATAGGTGCGCAGCATCGAGTACTCACCCGAAGCGTCCGACATGTGCCTGAGCCGGCCCAGCTCCTTGCGCACCTGCGCTTCCACCTCGCTGGGCATGCCGGCCTTGGCAACCAGCTCTTCGAGCTGCGCGATGTCGGCGTCGCTTTCGCCGTTTTCACCAAGTTCCTTCTGGATCGTCTTCAACTGCTCGCGCAGCAGGAACTTGCGCTGCCGGTCATCGAGCTGTTCCTTGGTGCGCTCACCGATCTCTTGCGACAGGCGCAGCACCTCGATGCGACGCGACAGCGTGTCCAGCACCTTCTGCAGCCGCTCCTCGGTGCCCAGGGTCTCCAGCAGCATCTGCTTCTCGACGATCTCCGAATCGAGCAGGCTGGCCACGATGTCGGCCAGGTGCGACGGCGACCGCGTGGCCTGCAGCGCATGCGCCAGCTCGGCCGGCACACCGGGCAACAAGGAGAGGATCTCGACCGCCCGCTCGCGCAGCTGCAGGCCCAGCGCCTCGGCCTGGGTCGACACCACGGCGGGTTCTTCAATGCGCTCGACGCGTGCGGCCATGAAGGGGTAGCCCTCCACCAGCTCCTTGATGCGAAAGCGCAGCACACCCTGGCACAGCACATGGCGCAGCTCGCTGCTGGCCAGCTCGTGGTGCACGAGCTTGGCGAGCGTGCCCACGTCGCACAGCGCCTCGCGGCCCGGGTCGTCGACCTGTGCGTCTTTTTGCAGCACGATGCCCAGCTGGGCACCACTTTGCTGTGCGTACTGCACCGCCGCGATCGACTTGGCGCGGCCGACCGAGATCGGCACCAGCACGTGCGGGAACAGCACCACGTTGCGCATCGGCACGAGCGCGATCACGCCCTCGGGCAGCGGGGGTACAGGCGGGTGGGTCTTGTCTTCCATGGGGCCTCCGATTCGAGACAACCGTCCAGTGCCGAGCCGGGCCCGCCGCTGCGTTACGACGCCAGGGCCGGCCCGCGCATGTGCGCCACGGCGCGTGCATGCCGCAACTCGCTGACGAACTTCGACACCGCCTGTGCGTCCTGGTTCGCCTCGACTTGCTGGGTGGTCAGTGACAGGGTCGCCACCGGGGGCTTGCGGCACAGTTGCCGCAGATCGGCCATCACCTTGTCCTGCCCCGAGCCGCCCAGGGTGCAGAAGAACGCCACCTTCTGGATCTCGGCGCGGTGGCGCACGAGGTAGCTGCGCACCGGGCTCGACATGTTCCAGAACCACACCGGCGTGCCCACGATCACCAGGTCGTAGTCTTTCGGCGTGGCGTGGGCCCGACGTATGGGTGGCTCGACGCCCAGCAGCGCTTCGAGCGACGAGCGCACGTAGCCCAGGAGCCCAGCACGCCCGATCAAGCCGGGGGTGTCTTCAATGGCCTCCAGGTCGGCGCCGCACTGTGTGGCAATGTGCCGGGCCACCGTTTCGGTGTGGCCCGTGCGCGAGAAGTAGACGACAAGCACCCGGCTCACGACGGCCCCCGTTTCAGGCCGCCGCGACCACGGCAGCGGGCTCGATCAGCGGGCCGGCAGCGCGCCGCCCGGTGCCCTGCACCGCCGCCAGCCGCCGCCGCGTGCGGCCGGGCGGCTCTTCCACCAGGCCACGTGTGCAGCGCGCAAAAGCCTTGAGCGCGTCGAGGTCGCAAATCTCCACTTCGCGGTAGTTCACGCGCAGGTAGCCCCAGTCGGCCAGGGCGCCAAAGGAGCGGCTCACCGTTTCATGGGCCACGCCCAGGTGGCTCGCGATGTCGCGCCGGCTCATGCGCAGCAGCAGGCGCCGGGTGGACTGCCCACACGCCCCCATGCGCGCCGACAGCTGCACCAGAAAACGCGCCAGCCTCACCTCGGCCGCCACCGCCGCCATCACGTCGGCAATGTCGCCGCGCTGCGCGAGCTGCCGGCTTGCCGCCACGTGCAGCACGCGGTCGAGCCCCGGCACACGGTTGCCGAGCGCGAACACATCACGCACGGGCACCACGAACACCCGGGCGTCTTCCAGCGCCACCGCGCCCGTGGGGTGGTGGCTGCCACAGATGGCGTCCAGGCCCAGCACCTCGCCGCGCGCCGAGAAGCCGAGCACCTGCTCATAGCCGTCTTCGGCGGTGGAGAAGCTCTTGAACATGCCCACGCTCACGAAGTAGATCGCCTCGGCCGCCGTGCCTTCGTGAAACAGCGGAGCGCCGGCATGCAGCTGACGCATCGTCAGCGGGTAGGCCTCGGCGTCGGGCGCAGCGCTCGCCTCGATGCCCATCAGGCGCAACAGGTCTGCCAGGCTGTGCCGCTCGACAGCGCCGCTGCGACGCTGCAGCACGGAGATGCCCTGGTCTTTGCCTTGATGAAGTAGTTCGAATCCATGGCTCATCACGCACCTCGGGTTGAGTTTTCTCTGGGGGGTGACACGAGCATCGCGCAGGAGAACCCGGCTGGCTATCGGTTTGCCGGCGGACTTGATGTCGGTGCATTCCCCGCCCGACGCCTGCGTTCCGACCCCCAGATTCGGAATATTCCGAATCCGAGTTGTGCGAACCTTGCGTATTGGATGGACCCTTGATCCGTGTCAACCCAGGAGGGTCTCGGCGGGCCTGACCGCTTCGACCATCGTTAGCATGCCGCCACCCTTGCCGACACCTGATCTGTCAACGAGCAATGCCATGCCTTACAGGAGCGCGGTGCGCGCCTCTCACGACGCGATCATCACGATCGACGAGCGCCTGCGTGTCCTTGCAGTCAACCCGGCCGTGCAGCGCATGTTCGGCTGCACGGCCGCCGAAGCCGTGCGCAGCGAGTTCCCGCGCTTCGTGGCGCCTCACCTGCGCGCCGAGCTGACCGACACCCTGTGTCGGTTTGTGGAAAACAACGCGCCCGAGGCCTCTCTGACCGCTGCCGGTGGCCTGCTGGGCATGCGTGCCGACGGCCACACCTTCCCGATGGAAGGCACCATCAGCCGCATCGACGTGGCAGATCCGCTGCGCCCGCACCGTTTCTTCACGATGGTGTTGCGCGACGAGAGCAAAGAGCTGCAACTCAAGACCGAGCTCGACGAGTGGAAGCGCCGCTTCCAGCTGATCTTCGATCTGGCGCCGGTGGCGATGTGGATCGCCGATGGCGACAAGGTGGTGTTTGCCAACCGCGCCTGCGAAAGCCTGTTCGGTGCCAGCGACCGCTCGCAGATTCTCGGCAAGTCGATCTATACCCTCTTGCACCCCTCGTCTCACTTGGCGGTGATGCGGCAGGTGTCGCTGACACTGTCGGGCGCGGCCCGGGCCGGCATGGTGAGCGAGCGCATCGCCCGACTCGACGGCAGCGAGCGCGAGGTCGAGATCGCCATCGCCGCCCTGCCCGACCACGGCAGCACCACGGTGCAGATGGTGATCACCGACGTGACCCAGCGCAAAGAAGAGCGCCAGCAGCTGGAGCAGTCGCGCCACGAGTTGCGCCGCCTGTCGGCCAGCGTGGTCGAAGCCCGCGAAGAAGAGCGCCGCCGCATCGCCCGTGAGCTGCACGACGAGCTGGGCCAGCGCCTGTCGGCGCTGAAGATGGACCTGTCGACCCTCACGCACGACATTCACAACCGTGCCTACGAGCGCCGGGTGGCGGCCATGATCGACATGCTCGACGAAACCGTTGCGTCGGTGCGCCGCATCGCCTCTGACCTGCGCCCCATGATGCTCGACGACCTGGGGCTCAACGCCGCCATCGAGTGGCTGGCGCGCGAGTCGGCGCAACGCATGGGCATCGAGGTCACGGTGCGGCTCGGCGAGGTCGACCCGGCGCTCGACAGCCAGGCCTCGACCGCCGTCTACCGCATGGTGCAGGAGGCACTGACCAACGTCGCCCGCCACGCCCGCGCCACCGACGTGAGCATCGACATGCGCCAGAGTGGCAGTGAGCTGGTGTTGACCGTGCACGACAACGGCATCGGTTTTCCGAGCACCAGGCGCAAGGAGGGTTCGTTCGGGCTCATCGGCATACGCGAGCGCGCCTACCTGCTGGGGGGCACCCTCGACGTCGACAACCCGCCCGGCGGTGGCGGGCGCATCACGGTCCGGCTGCCGCTGCGGCACAAGGCCGCCGAAGCCCGCGCCCCACAGCTCTCCCATGTGACGCCACCATGACGCCAGCCGCGCCCATGCCCGCGACCCGCTTGCTCCTGGTCGACGACCACACCATCGTGCGAGAAGGCCTCAAGCGCATTCTCGAAGCACATTGCAGCGAGTGGCAGGTGGCCGAGGCCAGCTCGGCCTTCCAGGCGCTCGAAACCCTGAGGCGCCAGCCGTTCGACGTGCTGATCGTCGACCTGTCGATGCCCGGCATGAGCGGGCTCGACCTGATTCGCCGCGCGCGCAGCGAGTTCCCCTCGATCGCCATCCTGGTGCTCAGCATGCACGCCGAAGATCAATACGCGATGCGCTCCTTCAAGGCGGGCGCCAACGGCTACGTCACCAAGGACAGCGCCGCCGCCGAGCTGGTGACCGCCGTGCGCAAGGTCGCAGCCGGCGGTGCCTACGTCACCTCCAGCCTGGCCGAGCGGGTGGTGCAGCAGCTCAACGGCAACGTGTCGGTGCCCGATCACTCGCAGCTCTCCGACCGCGAGCTCGAGGTGCTGCGCCGCATCGTGGCCGGCGTGCGCCTGACCGACATCGCCGAAGAGTTGCACCTGTCGGTCAAGACCGTCAGCACGCACAAGACCCGCATCCAGGAAAAGCTCGGCCTGCCCAGCCTGGCCGCCCTGGTGCGCTACGGCGTTGAAAACGACATCGACAAGGGCGACCTGCCCTCCTCCGCCTGGGGCGAGCTGAAATAAGCCGGCGCGCACCCCGGCTCAGCCCGCCATCAGGGCGTCGACCCGCCGCGCCAGATCACGCCCGCTCAGCGCCATGCCATCGGTGGGCATGGCCGCCCACACGGCGCGCGCGGTGGCCGGGCCGAGCTGGGCCTTGACCTCGCCCAGGAAGGGGTCCGACGCGATCAGCACGATGCGCTCGCAGTGCCGCATCGAGACGGCCTGGTCGAGGTACTGCGCGATCTCCCGCGCAAACCGCTCGTGTTCCTTGTGGCGCGGGTCGCTGCGCGGGCTGAGGTCGGTGCCGCCGCGCAGGCCCGAGCCCATGCCGCGCTCCACATGGCCCGGCTGGTCAAAGCCGAGCTCGCTGCCCTTCTGGCGGCTCTGGGTGTGCACAAAATCCATCAGGTCGTGCAGGCCGTCGCCGGCTTCGCCTTCGAGACGCTCGCAGATGCGCGCGCGTGAGGCATTGGCAAGAACGATCCAGGTCTTGTGGCTCATGGTGTGGAACCTCGTTGTTCAGATGTGGAAGGGCGCGCACTGCTGCCGGCGCGCTGCGGCTCGGCGGGGCAGCTGGCCATTGCCGCCAGCACCTCGCCATCACTGACTTGATGGAAATCGGCGTAGTGATCGCCAATGGCCCGAAACGGGTACGGCTGCGACAGGCAGACGACCTCGTCGACCTCGCTGCGCAGGGCGGCCAGGGTGTCGGCCGGCGCCACCGGCACGGCCAGCACCAGGCGGGCAGGCCCGCTGCGGCGCAAGGCCTTGAGCGCGGCACGCACCGTGGTGCCGGTGGCAATGCCATCGTCCACGACGATGGCGGTGCAGCCCTCGACGGGCACGGCCGCCCGCCCCTGCAGGTAGAGCTTGCGCCGGCGGTCGATCTCGCGCAGCTCGACCAGGGCCTGGTCCTCGATGTAATTGGGCTCGACGTTGCAGTGGCTCGCCACTTCTTCGTCGATGACGATCTCGGGGCGCTCGCCGTCCACCACCGCCGCGAGCGCCAGCTCGGGCTGCCACGGCACACCGATCTTGCGCACCATCAGCAAGTCGAGCGGTGCGCCCAGCGCGCGGGCGACCACCGCCCCAATGGGCACGCCACCGCGCGGCAGGGCGAGCACCACCACCGGCGCCGCCAGGCGCAGGTGCAGCAGGCGGGCGGCCAGCGCGTGGCCGGCTTCATCGCGGTTGCGAAACAGCGCACTCATGGCCTGTCGACTCTGCGCGCGAGGTGCTGCTCGAACCAATCGCCCGCCAGCTGGGCCGCGGCGTCGAGCGCGCCCGGCTCCTCGAACAAGTGGGTGGCGCCCGGCACGACCTCCAGGCGCTTCTTGCAGTTGAGCAACGCCAGCGCGCTGCGGTTGAGGTCGAGCACGCCACGGTCCTTGCTGCCCACGATCAGCAGCGTGGGAGCATTCACCTTGGGCAGCTGGCGCCAGGCGAGGTCGGGCCGCCCACCGCGCGAGACCACGCAGGCCACGAGGCCGGGCAGGCGGGCTGCGGCGCTCAGTGCGGCCGCGGCACCCGTGCTGGCCCCGAACAGGCCGACCGGCAAGCCGGCCAGATCGGCCCGCTGGCCCACCCACACCAGCGCCTCTGCCACACGGGTCGCGAGAAGATCGATGTCGAACACCCGGTCGACGTTGTCGGCCTCGGACTCGGTCAAGAGATCAAACAGCAGCGTGGCCAAGTGATGGTCGTTCAGCACGCCCGCGACGAACTGGTTGCGCGGGCTGTCCCGGCTGCTGCCGCTGCCGTGCACGAACATGACCAGACCCAGTGCATCGCCCGGGGCGATCAACTCGCCAGGCAGGGCCCTTGTGCCGAGTCGAACCGGCTCGCGCTGCAGTGCTGCCATCATGTACCTTGCCTCCAATGCGTTTTGATGATCCCCCCCTGCACCGGGCAGATATTGAGCGTGCGCAAGCCGACGCCCCGAACACGAATTGACGCAGCGCAATCGCTGCGACCGGGCAGCGGTGATGCAATGCTTGTAACGACTGCACGCACCATGGCACGCCCCTCCGCCACCACAATTCCCGCCGCACCACCGGCCACCGAAGACAAGCTGCGCTTTCTGGCCGGCCATGCCGGGCCGGGCGAGCCGATGGAGTGCACAGAGACCCACATGTCATGGGTGTTTCTGGCGGGCGACCGTGTGCTCAAGCTGAAGAAGCCGATGCGCACCCCGGTGCTCGATTTTTCGACCCTGGCCGCCCGGGAGTTCTGCTGCCGCGAGGAGCTGCGGCTGAACGCGCGGCTGGCCCCCGAGGTCTACCTCGGGCTGATTGCCCTGCAATGGGACGGCCACCACTTCTCGTTGCAGCCCGACACCCCGGCCCGCGACCCCCGCCAGACCGTCGACTGGCTGGTGCTGATGCGCCGGCTGCCGGCACACCGCATGCTGAGCCTGGCCATCACCGAAGGCCAGGCCGGGCCGCCCGACATCGAATCGCTGGCCGCCGTGCTCGCGCCCTTCTACCGCCACGCGCCGATTGCCCACGTGACGCCGCACGACTACCTGGGCCGCTTCCAGCACGAGCTGGCGCTCAGCCGCGAGCTGCTGCTGAGCCCCCGCTGGCAGCTGCCCGGCGTGGCCGCGGCCCTCGATCGGCTGGGCCTGTGCCTGGCGCGCGGCGCTGCCTTGCTGCAGGAGCGCGCCGCCCGCGAGCGCCTCGTCGAAGGCCACGGCGACCTGCGGCCAGAGCATGTGTGCCTGTTGCACCCGCCGGTGGTGATCGACTGCCTGGAGTTCAACGCCCAGCTGCGGCAGGTCGACCCGTTCGACGAGCTCGCCTTCCTGGCGCTGGAGTGCGACATGGCGGGCGCGCCCTGGGTCGGCCCGCAGCTCATCCACAGCCTTTCACTGGCGCTCGGCGATGCGCCGCAGGCTGCGGTGATGCAGCTCTACACCGCGCACCGTGCCCTGCTGCGTGCACGCCAGGCCATGGCCCACCTGCTCGACGACACACCACGCCTGCCCGAGAAATGGCCGCCGCTCGCGCAGCGCTACATCGAGCGCGCCACGGCCACGCTGGAGCGCTTCGAGCTGCCGCCCAGCGTCAGCCCGGCCAAGCGTCGTGAGACGCCCTGATCGCGCGGGCAAAGGCCGGTGCACATGACACCACGCTCAGCTTGCGGCGCAGCGCGGCCAGCACCGGCAACCGGAATGACGGCACGCTGTCGGTGAGCAGCACCTGGTCGATCGCCGCATCGGCCAGCAGCTCGGCTGCCGGGCCCACCAGCAGCCCGTGCGCTGCGCACGCGATCACCCGGGTCGCCCCCGCGTGGCGCAGGGCCAGCGCGGCACGCTTCATGGTGTCGCCGCTGGCGATCAGGTCGTCGAGCAGGAGCACGGTGGCGCCGGCCACGTCGCCGGCCACCAGGTTCTCGCTCGTCACCAGGCCGGCGCTGCGTCGCTTGTCGGCAAACGCAAAGCCCACCGGGCGGCCCAGTTGGCGCTCCAGCGACTCACGCCACAGCTGCGCGCGTTTCACGCCGCCCGGGTCGGGTGAGGCCACGGCCAGCGCCGCGCCCGCCGCGATTTCGGGCAGCGCGGTGTTGAACACCTCGTGCGCTTCGAGGTGCACGGTCGGGATGCGAAACGCGTTCTGGAACGCCGCCACGTTGTGCACTTCCAGGGCGATCACCTGGCCGACGCCGACCGCCTCGAACAGCTGCGCCAGGTAGCGCTGCGTCACCGGGTCGAAGGGTTTGGTCTGGCGGTCCTTGCGGGCGTAGGCCAGGTAGGGCACGACGGCGGTGACACGCGCCGCGCCATGGTCACGCAAGGTGGCGCAAAACATCAGCAAGCGGCACAGCTTGTCGTGCGGGCTGTCGATGGGGCCGCCGTGCAGGCTGTGGATCACGTAGGCATCGCTGCCGCGCGGGTCGGTCAGCGGGCGCAGCTTGTGCTCGCCGTCTTCGAAGGCACGCTCTTCGTGCGGGGCGATGGCACGGTCGAGGTCGGCGGCCACGGCCGGTGCGAGCGTGCAGCTCGGGTCGAGTGAAAACAGCAGCATCGTGCAGGCTCCTTGTTGTTCCCTCAACTCAATTGACGCCCCGGCGTGACACCCCAGCGGGCCGCGCCGAAGGCCCGCACAAAGCGCCCCAGCTCACCGGCTGGCAAGTGGTCAATGCCGGCCGCCGCCGCACGCCCCAACCCGCCGAAGCGGGCACACAGCTCGCTGGCGCCGGCGGGTGAGTCGATCGGCGCACGCACGCTCACCCGATAGCCCTCACCCGGCGCCGCCGCAGCCCGCGTGGGGGCGACCACGGCACAGGCCCGCTTCGGCGCGGCACGAGCGAGCTCGTTAGCCAAGCCACCGCTCACGCGCCGGCTCCAGGGTTCGTCGGGCAACAGATAGACGACGCCAGTGTCGCCTTGCCAATGCGGCTTCAACCCGGCCGCACGGCGCAGATCGGCCTGGCGCAAGGCGTCAAGCTCCTGGCCGATGGTTTCCTGGGCCCACAGTGCGAGCGGGTCGCTGTAGCGGCTGAGCACGCCGTACAACCGGGCCGGCGTGATGTGCACGTCGCGCTCGTCTTCACCGTAGGCGTTGTAATTGATGGCCTCGCCGAGTGCGCGCAGTTGCTGGCGCTGGTCAGCCGCAAAGCCATGCGCGATGGCCAGTGCATCGGCCACGCGGGTCAGGTTGTCGCCGTAGGCGCCGACCAACGCCCAGGCGTGAAAGGCACCCCCCAGATGGCGATCCATCAGCAGGCTGCTGCACACACCGCTGCCCAGGTCGATGTGAGCCTCAAGCCCCGGGTGCACCGGGATATCGGCCACGGCGTGGTGGTCGAAATAGCGCACCTGCACCCCTTGTTCGAGCAAGCGCAGCAAGGCAGTGCGGTTGCGCTGCATCGAGATGTCGCACACCAGGACCTGATCGCCGGCCGCGGCCTGCACCCGCTCCAGCAAGGCGATCTCGCGCTTGAGGCCTGTCACGAGCGTGGCGGCGCGTGGGGCATGAAAGCGCCATTGCAGCACTGCGCACAGTCCGTCGGCGTCTCCATTGCAAACGTCGATGTGCTGCACGCCGCTCACTCTTCGCCCAGCCGCGGGGTCGACAAGCCCTCGGCCGGCTCGCCGGTTTCGGGGTCGATCCAGTCGGCCACGCCGATCTCGCGTTCGACCTCTTGCAGGCTCTCGATCGGGCCCTGGTCGGGCACCTCGCTCGCGTCCATGTCTTCGCGGGCGAGCTCGGGCGTCTCGAACGGCCCGCCCTCGCGCGTGCCGTCGGGTGAGCGCCAGTAGAAGCCGTCGGGGCGGTCGACCACCTCGCCGGAAGCCGCCTCGGTGGTGGCGTCGCTCGGTACGGTGTCGGTGGCCGGTGCGGGCTTCTTGTGCGGGCGGTGCTTGGCTTTGTGTGTCATGCGGTGCTCCTTGTCAGAACTCGGGCACGGCGCCATGGGGCCCGAGGCCGCGCTCCTGCTCGGCCTTGGGTTGGGGCGCATTGGCGATCAGGCAGTCGGTGGTGAGGATCAGGCCTGCGATCGAGCTCGCATTCTGCAGCGCCAGCCGCGTCACCTTGCTCGGGTCGATCACCCCCATCTGCAGCAGGTCACCATACTCCCTCGTGGCGGCGTTGTAGCCAAAAGACCGGTCTGGCGACTCGTCCACCCGGTGCAGCACCACCGAGGGCTCGTCGCCGGCGTTGCTGACGATGCGTCGCAGCGGCTCTTCGAGCGCGCGCGCCACGATGTGCACGCCCGAGTCTTCGTCGAGGTTGGCACCCTTCATGCCGGCGAGCACTCGCCGCGCCCGCAGCAGCGCCACGCCACCGCCCGGCACGATGCCCTCTTCCACCGCGGCGCGCGTGGCGTGCAGCGCGTCTTCGACACGGATCTTGCGTTCCTTCAGCTCGGTCTCGGTGGCGGCGCCCACCTTGATCAAGGCCACCCCGCCCGATAGCTTGGCCAGGCGCTCGTCGAGCTTCTCGCGGTCGTAGTCGCTGCTGGCGGCCTCGCGCTCCTTGCGGATGCTGTTCACACGCTCCTTGATCGCCTGGGCCTGGCCCGCGCCGCCGATCAGGGTGGTGTCGTCCTTGCTCACCTCGGCGCGCTTGGCGCGGCCCAGGTCGGCCAGCGTCACCTTGGCCAGCGTGAGGCCCAGCTCGTCGCTCACCACGGTGCCGCCGGTGAGCACGGCAATGTCTTGCAGCATGGCTTTGCGCCGGTCGCCGAAACCCGGCGCCTTGACGGCGCAGGTCTTGAGCGTGCCGCGCACCGTGTTGATGACCAGGGTGGCCAGCGCATCGCTGTCGATCTCTTCGGCGATGACCAGCAGCGGGCGGCCGGCCTTGACCACCTCTTCGAGCAGGGGCAGCAGGTCTTTCAGCGACGACAGGCGCTTGTCGTAGAGCAGGATGGCCACGTCCTCGAGCACCGCGCTCTGGCGCTCGGCGTCGTTGATGAAATAGGGCGACAGAAAGCCGCGGTCGAACTGCATGCCCTCCACCACCTCCAGCTCGCTGACCAGACCCGAGCCGTCTTCGATGGAGATGGCGCCTTCGCGGCCCACCTTGTCGATGGCGCGCGCCAGCAGCTCGCCGATGGAGCGATCGTTGTTGGCCGAGATGGCGGCCACGTGGGCGATCTCCTGCGAGCTGGCGCAGGGCCGCGCGAGCTGGCGCAGCTCGGCCACCACGGCCTCGATGGCGCGCTCCATGCCGCGCTTGAGGTCCATCGGGTTCATGCCGCCGGCCAGGTAGCGCAGGCCCTCGTGCACCATGGCGTGGGCGAGCACGGTGGCGGTGGTGGTGCCGTCGCCGGCCATCTCGCTGGTGCGGGCGGCCACCTCGCGCAGCAGCTGTGCGCCCATGTTCTCGAAGCGGTCTTCGAGCTCGACCGACTTGGCCACCAGCACGCCGGAGTTGACGATCTGCGGTGGCCCGAAGTCACGCTCCAGGATCACCGTGCGCCCACGCGGGCCGAGCGTCACCTTGACCGCGTCGGCCAGCGCGTCGACGCCGCGGCGGACCTTGGCGCGAGCGTCGTCGTGGAACAAGAGCTGCTTGGCTGCCATCGTGACCCCCATGAAATGCCTTGGGACGATGTTTGAGCAGCGCACCGGCGCAACTGTTGAGCGTGCGCAACAGAGCTGAACGCCGGATTGCACGGCGCCGCGGGCGCTCAGCTCCCGCGCAGCTTGGCTTCGAGCTCCTTGGCGGTGGTGATGTCGACCAGCGTGATCACCACGCCGCGGATCACGTCTTCCAGGTTGCGGTACGGCATGATGCGCACCGAAAACCAGCGCGCATCGGTGGTGGCGATCTGCTTCTCGGTGGGCACCAGCGTGCGCAGCGTCTCGCGCGCATCGTCGTGCAGCTCGGGGTAGGCCAGGCTGGTG